>JAKSAU010000768.1 GCA_022361535.1 Desulfobacterales bacterium | reverse complement strand
TTTCCGCCGCCGGCATCATGTCCCGGTGGATGGTGTCGGCCCATTCCGTCAGTTCCCAGTCCTGGTAATCGTAGTCAAACTGCTTCTGCATGTTGCCGGAACGCCATCCCCGGCTGTTGCGGCCGTGGAAGCGGACGTAGAAGAGACCGGGATTGGTGACCCGGCTGATGCGGGGGAACAGGCCGGGCAGGTCGGGTTCGTCAACCGCCACCAGGGTCACCCGCCGCCGTTTCAGTTCGTCAAACACCCTATCCCGGACCCAGGAATCGTGGCGGAACTCAACGGCCAGGGAGAACTCGGACAGCTCGTCCTGCAGGGCGGCCAGGTAGCTCCGGTTGGCCTGGGTCCGGGTGAAATAGGGGGGGAGCTGGATCAGGATGCAGAGGAACTTGCCGGCCGACACCAGGGGGGCGATGCCCTGGCGGTATCGGGCGGCCTCGGAGCGCCACTGGCCCGCCTTGATTTCGTGGGTCAGAGTCCGGGTCAGTTTGGCGGCGAATTTGAAGCCGTCGGGCACCCGGTCGCACATGCGCGAAATGGCTTCGGCCTTGGGCATCTGGTACCAGGTGTAGTTGAGTTCGGTGACGCAAAAGGTCCCGGCGTAGCAGGGCAGCATGGCCGCGGAATGGGTGCCGGGCGGGTAAAAGCCGGCATCCACCCACTCCCCGTAAGAGTAACCGCTGGTGCCGATGAGAAGCCGGCAGCCCGGGCAACCGGCATCTGTGTTGCCCGCCTGATTCATTCCTCCCGCTTTCATTTCGTCCGCGTTCATCCCGGCTCCCTAAATTTCCAGTCCCTGGGGGCCCCGGATGATGCCGATAACCCTGCCCTGGATCAGGATTTCGTCAAACCCGTACATCCGGGGTTTGAAATCCGGGTTTTCCGGCCGCAGCTCCACCGCGTCCGGATGGAGGAAAAACCGCTTGATAGTGGCCTCCTCGTTGTGGATCAGGGCCACGACGATTTCCCGGTTCCGGGCGTACTGCCGGGGCTGGCAGATGGCGATGTCCCGGTCCAGGATGCCGGCGTTTTTCATGGAATACCCCTGGACGGTCAGGGCGAACAGGTCCGGGCCCGGATAGAGTTTGGCATCCACCAGGATGCTGCCTTCCCACTCCTGCTGGGCATACAGGGGCAGGCCGGCCGTGATGCGGCCGATGACGGGAACCTGTTTCTGCCGCTGGGCCGGATCCGGGTCCCCTGCCGGATCCAGGATGTGAATCGTGCGGCTGTACCGGCCTTCCCGGCGGATATATCGTTTCTCCTCCAGCAGTTTCAGGGTCTGGGCCACGGCCGCATGGCTGATGGAGAGGTCAGCCGCTGCCGTGCGAAGGCTGGGGGCGGTGCCGTCCTTTGCCACGGCTTTTTTCAAATATTTATAGATTTTTTGCTGTTTTTTTGTCAGTAATGGTTTCATGATTTGCGGGTTCCTGTGTTGGTTTTGGTCAGTGTAGTCGATCCGGGTTAGAATGTCAATGCGAATGTAAATAAATTGTAAGGGTTTATTTGTACATATCCCGAAAATGCACTTTGATATGGTTAGACCATTACAATTTGTTATGCCTTGCCAGGACAGGCTCTGGTTGATACCGGCCTGAAAAAACGGCATTTTTAGGGGTTGACAACCAAAAATTTATGGGCTACAGAAAGCTACAAATAGGCTATAGACGCGCTTTTCAAGC
>JAKSAU010000828.1 GCA_022361535.1 Desulfobacterales bacterium | reverse complement strand
TTGAGACCTTTTGCCTCAATTTTGATCAAGGCCAAATCTGTCATGGGATCAGCACCGATAATCTTTGCATCATACTCTTGTTTGTCATGAAGTATGACTTTTATCTGGTCTGCATCCTTAATGACATGGTGATTGGTAACGATGAATCCTTTTTTATCAATTATAAAACCGGATCCCAAGCTGCGCTCGGTCCGATTTTTGGGAGATTGTTTGAAAAAAGGGCCAAAAAAATCTTCCATACCAGGCTGGTTGCCAAAAGGAGAACCAAAAAAGTGTTGGAAAACCCTGCCCCCGCCCTGGATGGTTTTTACAGTCTGGATATTAACTACCCCTGTCTTTGCCTGTTCTGCCAACTCGGAAAAGCTGGCCGGTACCATCTTGGTAGCGGCAGCCACAAGTGCCGGTACAGCCAGCAGGCTGAAAACGATCAGAGCAGCCAAAGTTGATTTAATCTTTGTATTATTGTGTGTCATGTTCGAACCTCCTTTGAAATGAATATCAAGCCACACGTTTTTTTCACGTAAATCAATGGTAATGCAGAAAGATAACTTTTAAATGACCTGAAAATTACGATATGGTAATGTGATCGTAAACACACTTCCGCCCTGAACACGGGGGGCCACTGAAATTTGTCCTGAATGCTGCTCAACAATGGTTTTTGCAAGGCTTAAACCTAATCCCGTACCAGGTGTAGTCCGAGATGATTCTGCCCTGAAAAAACGATCAAATATCTTTTCTGTGTTCTCAGGATCAATGCCCGGCCCTGAGTCTGCCACACGGATATCCACCCACTCATTGCCCTGATTTTCCATGGATACATGAACCATCCCTTCTTGCGGAGTATACTTTAAAGCATTATCAAGAAGATTGGCAAAGGCGCGCTGCAGCATTGCTGCATCTGCTTCTATCTCCACCCCTTCTTCTACGTCGTGTGTAAGCGTGATCTGTTTGTCTTCGGCAATGGGAACAAAAAGATCACACGCATCAAGCACCATATTGCTCAAGTCCATAGGACTAAATTCAAAGCCCCCTTCCCCGGCCTCTGCCCGTGAAATAACCAACATGGTGTTGATCATGTCCAAAAGCCTGTCAGATTCCTCTATGGTGTTGGCAGCCATTGTTCTATAAGACTCAATGTCCCCTGGTTTTTCCTGGATCAGGGCAAGTTCTGCAAATCCTCTTATACGGGTTAAAGGACTTTTAAGATCATGGGCAATATTATCAGACATTTCCCTGATACTTTTTACCAATGCTGAAATACGGTCCAGCATCCCGTTAAAAGTAACCGCCAAAAGATCAAGTTCATCCTTGCTGCCTGATTCCGGTACCCGTTCATCCAGATTGGATCCTGTAATCGTATTTGCTGTTCGAGTGATGGCAGACACGCCAAAAAGGGCCTGCCGGGCCAGGAACATACCTGATACAGCAGAAAAAAGAATGACAAACCCCATAGAAATAGAAAAAATCTTTTTAAACCCGGATAAAAACCTGGAATAGGCGTCCATGGCAAGGCCTGTATGTAAAATCACATTTTGAGCCACAAAGGTGTACATCATCCTGGCCTTTTGCTCCTGCCCTGCAATCTGAACGGTTGAAAACACTGGCACACGGCTATGCATAAGCCTGTCTATCAGCGTATTGTCAATTCTGACATCCTTCCAATATGACATATGGGAAGAGGCAAACACCTCACCTGTCGGATAAAGGAGCCTGAAAAAAATCTGCTTTTCCCCTGCAGCCTGGGCTTCTATAACCGCTAGATTCTGGGCGCCTACAATCCCGTTCCTGCTGATAGCAGTTCTAAAATACCCGGCCTTGTCCATAAGCTCCTGGTCAATCTGGTCAAGGATGGTTTGTGTGGCTAAAAAGTAAAAAAGGCCAAAGGCCACACAAGAAGATATGGAAAAGATACCCGCATACCATATGGTCAGCCGAAAGGCGATGGTCCTGAAAAACCCAACCTTTAGAAAACCGGTACGAAAAAAATCAGGCATCCTCTTTTTTAAGGACATATCCGGCCCCCCGCACCGTATGGATCAATTTCTCCGGATATTCTTTGTCAATTTTATCACGCAGCCTGCAGATTCTGGCTTCCACTACATTGGTCATGGGATCAAAATTATAATTCCACACATGCTCCATGATCATGGTCTTGGACACAACCCGCTCCCGGTTCCGGACCAGGTATTCTAAAAGAGAAAACTCAAGGGGCTGCAAATCAATATAATCGTTACCTCTTTTGACCTGGCGCTTGATGATATCCACACTTAGATCGCCATAGGTCAGGGCAACTGGTTCAGTGACATTCCCTGCTCTTCGGATCAATGCCTGAACCCGCGCCAAAAGCTCGGAAAAAGAAAAAGGCTTGGTCAAGTAGTCATCAGCACCAGCCTCAAGACCTTTTACCCTGTCCCCAACCCGGCCTCTTGCACTGAGAACAATTATCGGGGTGTTTTTTCCATTTGCCCGCAGCTTTTCAATCAAAGTAAACCCATCCATCTCAGGCAACATGATATCGACAATCAAAGTATCAAAATCAGCCCCCATGGCCATATCAAATCCTTCTATGCCGGTGCTGGCAACATCCACAGCAAACCCGGAAGATTTAAGTCCCTTTTCGACAAATGCGGCTATTTTTTCATCGTCTTCAACCAGAAGCAGTCTCATACGCCCGTCCTATTCACCGATAATCTTTACAAGCACACGTTTTTTACGCCGTCCGTCAAACTCCCCGTAAAAAATCTGCTCCCAGGTACCAAAATCCAACCGGCCGTCCGTAACAGCCACAGTTACCTCGCGCCCCATGATCTGCCGTTTCATATGGGCATCAGCATTGTCTTCTCCCACATTATGACGGTATTGGCCCACCGGGGCATGGGGTGCCAGCTTCTCCAGCCAGACATCATAATCATGGTGAAGCCCTGATTCATCATCGTTTATAAATACAGAGGCCGTTATATGCATGGCATTGCAAAGCAGCAGTCCGTTTTGAATACCGCTTTCTCTAATGCAGTCTTCAATGTCAGGGGTAATATTGATAAATGCCCTTCGGGTGGGCACTTCAAACCAAAGTTCCTTTCTGTAATGCTTCATGAAAATATCCTTAAGTTCCAAATGGTCTTTTATATTTTAAGGTTAAGGCGATGTAATATCGGTTGACCCAATTGCTGCAACGTTGGACTAAATATTAGTATACCCGAACCTGATTAATCAATATTGGTTTGAAATTTTTACAATATTTGATTTTTTCAGTTGGAACGGGTATTCTCTGCCACTGATTTTGGTATAGGCTTATTTTTTTGGCAAAGGACGTATTCATGAAATATTATTGGTGGGTTGCACAGGTGATTTTCCTTTTGGTGTCCCTGTTTTTTACGGTTTTCGGCATTGACTTGCTGATTGGGGCATACAGTCTGGAAGATCCGTTTAGTTTTATCATGACCTTTTTTGCCGCAAGTTTTATGATTCTTATCAGCCTTGCCTTAGCAATCACGTTTATCGTAAAAATCATCCGGGTATACAAAACCCTTAAAAACAACAACACCGCTAAAAATTAAGCACTATGTCCGTTTTATTTTCCGTTAAAGAGATATCCAAAACCTATGGGGATGATACCCTTTTTTCTGATTTAAGTTTTGATGTAAAAACAGGAGAAAAACTTGGCCTGATCGGTATGAACGGCTCGGGAAAATCCACCCTGTTAAAAATCATCTGCGGACTTTCATTACCGGACACAGGTGAGGTAAGTGTCAAATCAGGGGAACAATTGGTATATCTTTCCCAGGAAGATAAGTTTGATCCGGATCTTACCGTAGAACAGGTATTGTACCAAAGCCTTGAATCCCTTCATATCGAAGACAAGGAACGCCACAGACGCGTTAGCCGTGCCATGGGTAAAGGCGGCTTTGCAGATGCAAATGAAAAAGTAGGGCAATTGTCAGGTGGATGGCGCAAACGGCTTGCCATCACCCGTGCTTTATGCCTTGAACCGGATTTGCTGTTGCTTGATGAGCCGACCAACCATTTGGATATTGCAGGTATTCTATGGCTTGAAAAAACACTTAAATCAGCCAGATTCTCTTTTGTTTTGGTCAGCCATGACAGAACCTTTCTTGAAAATGTCTGTTCCCATACTATGGAAATCGGAAAATACTACGAGGGCGGATATTTTAAAATTCAAGGTCAGTATAAAAAGTTTGAACAGGAAAGAGAAAAATACCTGGATGCGCAAATCAAAAAACAGGCATCTTTAAGTTCAAAAATGCGGCGGGAAGATGAATGGCTGCGCCAGGGACCCAAAGCGCGTACCTCCAAAGCAAAATACAGGATTGACCAGGCAAAAGAACTTAGAAAAGAACTTGCAACCATAAAGGGAAGAAACCGCAAGACTGCCAAAGTAGATATTGATTTTTCAGGCACCGGACGCCAGACAAGAAAACTGTTGAGAGTCCACAACCTGTCCAAAGGTTTTGGCAGCACCGCGCTTTTTTCAAATATTACCTTTGAACTTGGACCAGGTTTCTGTCTTGGTGTTGTCGGAGAAAACGGCAGCGGAAAATCCACGTTTCTTTCATTGGTCGAACAGACCATGGAACCGGATCAGGGGACAGTAAAATGGGCTGAAAATCTTAAAATTGCAGTATTTGACCAGAACCGCACACGGCTGGACCCAGAAATCCCATTGAGAGATGCCTTGAATCCTTCAGGCGGAGATTCAGTCAATTACAAGGACAGAACAATCCATGTTGTGTCCTGGGCAAAACGGTTTCTTTTCATGCCGGACCAGTTGGACATGCCTGTAAAACGCCTTTCCGGTGGTGAAAAAGCAAGAATTATTCTGGCCAACCTTATGCGTCAGCCTTGTGATATCCTTTTATTGGATGAGCCAACCAATGACCTGGATATACTTTCACTGGAGGTTCTTGAAAATTCAATCAAAGAATTTCCAGGGGCAGTCATTATTGTCTCCCATGACCGATATCTCATGGACCGGGTCTGCCACCGCATGCTTTTCCTTGATAAAACCCAGAACCCATCTTTTTACAGAGATTTTTCCCAAATACTGTCTGCCAGGAGTAAAGCAGAAACCTCTGCAGCTAAACCCAATGGTTCCAACGAAAAAAAGAAGCCAAAAGAAAAATCAAAATCCAAGCCGATCTTTTCTTTTAAAGACAAATATGAACTGGAACATATCGAAGAAAAAATATTAACTGCAGAAGAGACAGTCTCAGAGCTTACAGATAAGGTACAAGACCCTCAGGTTATTAATGACACTGCCCTTCTTACTGAAACCTGTGCCCTTCTTGAAAAAGCAGAGTCAACAGTTCAGGACCTGTATGAGCGTTGGGAAGTGTTAGAGGAAAAGAAAGCGGCGTCACAGGACGGCAAATAGGAAAGTCGCTTCTTTCTCTAAGCCCAATTTTTTTATTAATTACTCTTTTGGGATCTTTGTCAGTCCTTCCTGCATCTCCTTTTGATTTCTATTCGTTAAGCGCCCGATCTACCATAAGAGATAATCAGGATTCAGGATTGTATCCGGCCGTACGAACCGAATGAGCCGGGTCCAGGAAACTGCCGGGGATATTGTTAACAATCTCCAGAAACCTTCCTGAAGGCAAGGAGAACGTCATCATATCTTTTGGGATGAAGTTTCTTGCAAAAGGGTCTGACAACCCTGCTACTGCATAGGGCTGTTCTTGGAATCCCTGATCATAGGGTAAAGTGAACAGGGACTGGCAGCCCGAGGCAAAAGGGATTCGGACGTTGCCGCTGTTTTCTTTTTGGTCATAGCCGGCCATGGCAGATAAGGCAGTGAGTCCGGCTACATCCGGGAACAGGTTCACCACTTCAACGGTTTCTTTATCCCGGA
>JAKSAU010000943.1 GCA_022361535.1 Desulfobacterales bacterium | reverse complement strand
TTTTGCGTCGGTGAAGCTCACGGTCTATACCCTGGTAATTCTGGCTGTGACATCGGTTATCGGTACCGTGATCCTTCAAAATGGGAGCCCCCAGGCCTACATCAATCTTTACGGACCTGGATGGTATAACCTGATCCAGGTTCTTCAACTTGATAACATGTACCATGCTTGGTGGTACCTTTTGCTGCTGGTGCTCTTGTGTATCAATATTGTGGTCTGTTCTATTGAACGGTTATCAAAAACCTGGAAGATCATTTTTCCAGAAAAAATATCAGTTAATCCGCAACGATTTGAGCGTGCAAAAAACAAGCAGCAGTTTGAATCTAATAAGGACTTGTCTGAACTAAAGGATGCTTACGCGAAGATACTGACACGTCGCTCTGGTCAATTGATTGAAAAAGAAACAGATCAGGGTCTGGTACTCTACAGTGAAAAAGGCAGATGGACACGCATAGGAGTATATGTGGTTCATGCAAGCGTGTTGCTGCTTTTGGCCGGTGCACTGATCGGGGCATTGTTTGGATTTAAGGCAAGTCTCCGCCTTGACCAGGGACACACTTCAGATACTGTCTTTGACTCGACCACTCGTATGCCCATCAAATTGCCTTTTTCTATTAGATGCGACGAATTTGAAGTTAAGTTTTACGACACTGGTGCTCCGGATGAATTCAGATCAAGCCTGACTATTATTGAAGACAATAAAGAAAGCTTCACTGAGGATATCTTGGTCAACCACCCGCTTCGGTACAAAGGAATTAACATTTTTCAGTCTTCGTATGGGACCGCCTCACCAAACGAAGCTGTGTTTGAAATCACAGACAACTTGACGGGTGACAGTGTAACCCATACCATAAAGAATACCGAATCCATTCAGCTGCCGGAAGAATTGGGGACATTTACCTTTGAAGGCTTTTTGCCTCATTTTGATTTCAGGGGACATAATCTGGGCGAAGCCTTTATTGGTAGAATTTCACTTAAAGATAAGGAAAGTTTTCAGATTGCCCTGCCTACAAAGTTCCCCACGTTTGATAAAATGCGTAAAGGGCGGTTCACTGTTGTAGTCAAAGATTATAAACAAGCCTATTATACTGGGCTTCAGGTCACAAGAGATCCTGGTGTCTGGTATGTGTATGCCGGATTTATCCTCATGATCGTTGGATGCTGGGTTACCTTTTTTATTTCTCACCAGGCAGTTTGTATCGGTTTTAAGAAGACAGGTACAGGATCAACCCAGGTATGGGTGGCTGGCAAAGCCAACCGGAATGCGCATGGCATGACCCTTAAAATTAAGAAACTTGCAAAAGAATTAAAGGAAATATAAGGCAAATGAACTCTTCATTACTTTTATCTGCAGCAACCTTTATATATGCCCTGGCATCTGTTTTTTACATTGGCTCGTTTTCATTCAAGAAACAAGTGTTGGCCAAACTGGGCTTTTGGGTGATTGTGATCGGACTGCTGGCCAACACAGGCGGCATCCTTTTGCGATGGGTAGAATCATATCAGATGGGATACGGTCATGCACCGTTTTCAAATATGTATGAGTCTCTCGTCTTTTTTTCCTGGACCCTGGCAGCACTCTATGTGTTTGTCGAGCTTAAATACAAGGAAAGTATCATTGGTGTTTTTGTTTCGCCTTTGATTTTTTTGGCTATTGCATATGCATCTTTTGACCCGTCAATTTCTTCTACCATAAGCCCTTTGATTCCTGCCTTGAAATCTAATTGGCTGATTGCCCATGTAGTCACCTGCTTTTTGGGATACGCGGGGTTTGCTTTGGCTTTTGGATTTAGTTTTATTTATTTTGTAAAACCCAAAGATCCCAATGCCAAATCCATTTTTGCAAAGCTGCCCGATTGGGAGATCCTTGATGAGCTGACTTACCAGATGATCGTGTTTGGATTCCTCTTTTTAACCATCGGCATTATTACCGGCTCGGTATGGGCCAATTCTGCCTGGGGTAAATACTGGTCATGGGATCCTAAAGAAACCTGGTCCCTGATTACCTGGTTTATTTACGCTATTTTTCTGCATTTAAGACTGATGCGCGGATGGCATGGTTCAAAACTGGCCATTGTATCCATCGTGGGATTTGGTTGTGTGCTGTTTACCTATTTTGGGGTTAATTTCCTCTTATCCGGCCTTCATAGTTATGGATAATTGAGTAAGGGTATATAATTAGAAAAAAACTCCAATTATAATAAGTACAAAAAAGGGAGAATGCCTTGGCATTCTCCCTTTTTTAGTGTGCGTTACACTAGCTTGGGCTCCCCAATTATTCTTGACAAGAAATCCATATATTAATATAGATTGAGCAATTTGTGTATTTTGGACGTATTGCAGGTTTGCAACGTGGTTGCTGCCTGCGTGGAATATTAAGGCCCTAAGGGTTCGCCCGGGGCCGATGGTTATAGTAACATCAACATTTTAACATTGATGGAGTTTTCATGAGTGAACTAGAAAACAAATCTGAACATGGTTCCATGGATGGTGCAGAGGAGTCTGCTGCCAATGGTCCAAAGGATGACAAGGGTTTAGGACTCGGCGTCATCTTTTTTTTGGGGGCGTTCGTTGTCTGCTTCCTCTCGGGCTGGCTGCTGTTTCCCAAATTGCTTTATTCAAAGCATGAACAACCCTTTAACTTTGACCACAAGCTTCATGTCGAAGAAACCGGTGATTGCGAAACATGCCACTACCTGAGGGAAGACGGCACTTTCTCCGGTATCCCGGATCTTGCTTCCTGTATGGATTGCCATACGGACGAGCCCATGGGAGACACAGAAGATGAAGCTATCTTTGCCGAAGAATACGTGGCAAAGGAAAAAGAAGTACCCTGGTTTGTCTATGCAAGACAACCGGATTGTGTGTACTTCTCCCATGCCGCCCATATAATGGGTGAGAACGCAGCAGGTAAAATGGATTGTAAAACCTGCCACGGTCCCATTGGCGAATCCACCTCTTCACGGCCTTACGAAGAGAACAGGATCACCGGTTACAGCCGGGATATCTGGGGTAAAAACATCTGGGGATTGAAAAAGAATTCCTGGGATCGGATGAAGATGGATGACTGCGCAGACTGTCACGTGGAAATGGACGGCCATAAAGGCTACTGCTTCCAGTGCCATAAGTAAGGCGCCTCAAGGACAAGAATTTCAAATTTTATAAAGGAAGACTTATGAAAATTGATAGACGAAGCTTCTTGGGATTGGGACTAGGCGCAGCAGCTGGTATTGCAGTTTCCCCTGTGGGTGTGAAACTGACGGATGATTCTTCCATCTGGACCCAGAACTGGCCATGGACCCCGGTTCCTGAAGACGGTGAAATAACTTATGATAATTCAGTCTGCAGCCTCTGTCCCGGAAGCTGCGGCATCAGTGTAAGAAAAATAAAAGGACGGCCCGTAAAGATTGAAGGGCTTGAAGATTACCCGGTAAATGGTGGTGGCGCTTGTCTCCATGGTATTGCCGGTCTTCAGTATTTATACGACCCTGCAAGGGTCAAAACTCCTATGAAAAAGGTCGGGGACAAATTTACGGCCATCTCATGGGATGAAGCGGTTTCCCTGGTTGCTGAGAAACTCGGTGAAATTCGTAAAAGCGGAACACCAGACTCTTTAGGCCTGGTTACAGGCAGCACAGGCGGTGCTACTGCAGGGCTGTTTAAACGGTTCATGGATGCATTTGGTTCTCCCAATGCATATGCCATGCCCAGCCTTGAAAGCAACCTGGAACTGACTGCAGCTACCCTCCATGGTGCAGGCAACACCATCGGATTTGATCTTGAAAACTCCGACTTTGTATTAAGTTTTGGTGCGGGCATCATCGAAGGCTGGGGATCTCCAGTGGCCTGTTTCAAAGCAAATGCATCCCGCAAAGAACGCCACGCCAAGCTTTACCAGGTTGAACCAAGACTTTCCAATACTGCGGCCAATGCAGATAAATGGATTCCGGTTAAACCAGGAACCGAAGCTGACTTGGCCCTTGGTATCTGCTCTGTACTTCTTAAAAAGAATCTGTTTGTACCTGGCGATTTTACAGGTGGTATCAACCGCTTCACTGCTATTGTTACCCGGGATTATACACCGGCCAAAGTTGAGGCGATCACAGGTGTGAAAGCTGCTGATATCGAAGCCCTTGCAATGGCTTTTGCCAAAGCAGATGCTCCGGTTGCAGTTCCCGGAAGGGGCAGGGGAGACCATGGACAAAGCTTGCGTGAATTTGCAGCTGTCCAGACCTTGAACGCACTGGCCGGCCGTCTGAATAAAAAAGGCGGTGCTTTTGTCATGGCAAAAGATGACTACCTTTCCTTCCCGGAAGCGTCAATGGATGCAGTTGCAGAAAATGGCGCCGGTAAAGAAAAACTTGCAGGTTCTGTAAATGAGTTAGTGGAAAAGCTGGCAGGCAATGCCAAGCTTAAAGCATTGTTTGTTTATAATGCCAACCCCTGCTATACACTGCGCAACACACAAAAGGTAAAAGAGGTCTTCTCTAAAGTTGATTTTAAAGTCAGCTTCTCCTCTTTCCTGGATGAAACTGCCATGCTGGCCGATGTGGTTTTACCAGCCTCTACTTTCCTCGAACGTATGGAAGATGTTCCCTCAGGAGCAGGGCTGCCCAAGACAGTTGTAGGCCTTGCTCAACCCATGGTTAAACCGGTATTCAATACCAAACACCCGGGTGATGCATTGATCCTTCTTGCTCAGGCTATGGGTGGAACTATCGCTGACAGCTTTGGATGGGAAACCTTTGACGAATGTCTTGAAGAAGTTGCAGAAGGTGTATGGGATGCCCTGTCAGACGATGGTTATGCAATTGTCTCAGAAGGTGCTCCTTTTGGTACTCCGGCAACTGATTTCAGATTTCTTGCCGCCAACCCCAAAGCGGTTCAAGCCCAGGGAGAGGGTGATTTAACTCTGGTTCCCATTGACAATATGCGCCTTGCAGGAACCGCTCCTGCTTCATCTCCCTTTGCCATTAAAACCGTATCTGACCGGGTTCTCGCCGGAACGGATATTGTTGTAGAGATCAATCCTGCATCAGCAGGTTCTCTGAAGGATTTTGGCGATGCAATGTTGAAGACAGCTATAGGTTCTACAAAGGTTAAGGTCAATTTCAATGAAGGTATCATGCCGGGAGTAATCGGGATGGTAAAAGGCCTCGGCCACACATTTGATAACCCCTATGTGGCTGGCAAGGGCGTTAATGTTAACGACCTGATCGGCCCGGTAATTGAACCTGGTTCAGGATTGGATGCCGCCTTTGGAATCAAGGCCACACTTTCCAAGGCCTAACTGATATGGAAAAGAAATCTTTTAAGAGGTTCTGATGATACAAGATAAAAAAGCACACAAGTTCGGAATGGTTGTTGATCTGGACAAATGCACGGGATGCGGCTCCTGCATGGTGTCGTGCATGGCAGAGAATAACGTTCCGTTTAAGGAGGACGAATCCAGGAAAAAGGATAGTATTACCTGGATGCGCGTCTATAAGCTGACAAACGGCAAATCCTTTCCTGATACAGAAGTCGTGTACATGCCCAGACCCTGCCAGCACTGCAGCGGCCTTGGGGATCACGGCCACTCTCCCTGCGTTTCGGTCTGTCCTGCCACTGCAACAGACTATGGATATGATACCGGGATTGTCAGCCAGATTTATACCCGGTGTTTTGGTTGCCGGTATTGCATGGGGGCATGCCCTTATCATGCCAGGTATTTTAACTGGTGGGATCCCACATGGCCTGAAGGTATGGAAAACTACCTGAGCCCCAACGTATCTCCCCGTATGCGAGGGATCGTGGAAAAATGCTCTTTTTGCTACCATAGATACCAGTTGGCCAGGGAAAGAGCCTATGTGGAGGAACGGGAAATCGAAGAAAATGAATACCAGACTGCGTGCACCACAGCATGCCCGTCCGGTGCCATCATCTTCGGGGACCTGAACAACCCCGCCCATAAAGTCACCCAGATTGTTAAACCCGATCCCCATCCCGATCCCAACAATCATAAGGTTGTGGGAAAATCCAGAAATCCGAAGTGTTTCAGGCTTCTGGAAAGGCTGGGTACCAACACCAAGATCTACTACATGTCAGATCGTGAGTGGGTAAGAAAGGCCGGGGACAACTATCTTGACGGCGAATGGGATAAGGTCAAGAATCATCATGGGTCTTCTTCATCCCATGGTTAACTATCCAAGACTCAAGGAGTAATATAATATGGATTCTGCATTAATACCTGAAGGCGCAAAACGGTGCGAATTTCCGAAATTCATGATCGGAATGGCCATTGTGGGTGCCGTACTGCTCTGGGGCGTGTATGCCATGTTCCTCTGCTGGTTTAAGGGGCTGAACCAGACCAATATGGATGACTATTACGGGTTTGCCCTCTGGATCTGGGCAGACCTTGCAGTTATTGCTGTTGGCGGCGGGGCCTTTTTTACAGGCCTGCTAAAATATATATTTAAAATTGATGAACTGAAAAACATTATCAACTTTGCCGTAATCATTGGATTTATCTGTTACTCGTCGGCACTTTTGATTCTGGCTATTGATATCGGACAGCCTCTGCGCGGCTGGTTTATCTTCTGGCATGCTAACGTGCATTCCATGCTGACCGAGGTAGCCTTTTGTCTGTCCTGTTACTTTGCAGTACTGACAATCGAGTTCATCCCCAATATCCTGGAAAACCGCCAGGCCAATAAGGTGCCTTTTTTCCACCACCTGGCCCACAACATGCACGGTGTAATGGCAATTTTTGCTGCTACAGGCGCTTTCCTTTCTTTCTTCCATCAGGGATCTCTTGGTGGTGTTGCAGGCGTTATGTTCGGCCGTCCGTTTGCCGTACGTGAAGGCTTATTGATTTGGCCATGGACCTTTTTCCTTTTTACCTGGTCTGCGGCAGCCTTCGGCCCATGCTTTACCCTGTTGGTAACATGGATTACTGAGAAGATCACAGGCAAAAAGCTGGTATCTGATAAAACCATTCATTTGTTGGCAAAGATTTCCGGCTGGATGATCACAACTTACATCATTGCCAAGCTCATTGACACCATTTACTGGGCAACTGTTACCGCTCCTGGTCTTGGATTCACACTTGATCATTTTTACAGCAACAATGCATTTTACGGATACTGGATTTTGTTTGCCGAGATTATTCTTGGCGGCGTGATTCCAGGGTTGCTGCTGATCATGAAAGGCACCCGTGAAAACCCGACAATCAGACTGGTTGCCATTACACTTGGTGTTATCGGCGTCTGCCTTAACAGATGGGTAATGGTGCTTCAGATCATGGCCGTACCGGTTATGTCCTTTGACACCTGGGCTCTGTACATCCCAAGTTGGCAGGAAGTGGCTACCACCATCCTGCCCGTGGCGTATGGCATCATGTTGATTGCCGTAGCTTACAGGTACCTGCCGGTATTCCCCCAGGAACTGGAACTAAACAAACCTGCAGAAGCTGCAGCTGAATAAAAAGGAGAACACGTATGTTTCCATTTTGTTTTGAATGGGCTTGGGACGTAGGCCACCTTGTTTTCTTTGGCGGGTTTTGGTATGCCATTTCCATTCTCGGGGCAGGCATGGCCTATTGTATTGCCAAGGCAGCATATGACACGATTAATGATGACGGAGAGTCTCACCATTAATCAAACTCGATAATTGTAACTAATATCGAGATAGTTTAAATGATAAAAGCGCACCATAAAGCCTGAATAAGGTTTTTTGGTGCGCTTTTTGCTTTTTTTAAAAGACGATTACACTATTCTGGATCGAGCCAAATATCAAACCGGCTCGTAATAGATACGGGCCGGTTTGATTGTTGGATATTTTGTCGAGTTTAGTTGACAGTAATTTGTTTAACTTCTTCCTTGACGGCTTCTTTTTTCAAGGTCACTTTAAGAACACCGTCCACATAATCTGCTGAAACCTCGTCGGTAAGAATGTCGTCTGACAGTGAGAATGCTCTTTTAAAGCTGCCGTACCGTCTTTCCCGTCTGTAATAGTTTTCTTTTTTATCTTCCTCTTCATATTTGCGCTCACCTGAAATGGTCAGAACCTTGTCCTCGATATTTACCGAGATATCTTCTTTTTTGATACCGGGTAGGTCAACACTGAGAGTCACTTTGTCGTCTTTGCTAACAATATCAACTGAAGGGGCCCAATCTTTGGTTTCTCTTGTCTTGAATACCGGATCAGTGAAAAAGTCGTCAAATGCATTTTTAAATACTGAAAGTTCGTTGAAAGGGTTGTATCTTACAAGTCTCATGGTCTGTCTCCTCTTTTTTAGGTTACCGGTAATGCCGGTTTGTTTTCACGTTGAAAGAAAATTAACCATAAAAATATAGCTGTCAATAAAAATAATTAAGCTTTTTATAAATATTACTATTTAGCTTTATAGTAACAAAGTAATGAATGGCGGGCGCAAAAAGACTCAAGCATAGATATATGGATGAGCAGATTATTTATTTTTTGCAGAAAAAATCCAGAATATAGACCAGATCAAGGCAACAGGAAGTATCCCAATAGAAATGAATAATATAAGGTCGCCTTGCCAGGGTTTTATAACAAGCGTGCATATAATAAGAAAGAGAATTGACGCCACAATACCGGCGCGCATTTTCATAGAAACCGGTCCACTGGCGACCTTTGTATTGGTTGCCTTTTTCGGGGCAGGTTTAAGCATCCTTGGAAGAATCAGGATGCCGGTAATCAAAAGGATGAGTACAAGTACTTCGCTGATTCCGGTCAATAGATTGTCCTTGTGTTTCGCAGTTGGTGTATCAAGGCTATTTTTATTGCAAAGATAAGGTTCTTTGTCAATTTAATTGTCCTTGCTGGTATTGGATCTTCTCAGGCGCGGGGTATATGTGTATGGTGATCCTTCCATCAAGCAGTGAAGTTGGCGTATCATTTCACGGTATATGTGTTCCTTTTCCATTGCCTCGTCTGCACATTCCTGTTGTGGTTCCGAATCATGCTCACTGATATCTAAACGTATAGGTTTTTGAGCATAATCAACTGCCTGTCGGCCTTTTTGATCAAATAAAAACAAATCTGCACCGTTTTTGATCAGCTCTTGCCCTACTGAAACGGAACGGTGTTCAACCGCGGTCATAAGTGGAGTAATACCCGTTTTAGGTGATTGATAGTTGATGTCTGCGCCATAATCAATAAGCAATCTTGCAAGATCGGTGTGATCATAGGCAGCACATGCCTGAAGTGGTGTCATTTCAATACCTTTGGGGCCTTCTACAAAAGCATTTTGCTTGAGCAGGACAAGGGCTGTAAACGTATCTTCCATGCCTGATTCCGCGATAATGTTAAGCAGTGGCTTCCCCTGGTATAGTCGGTTTGGATCGGCGCCATTCTCCATGATAATAAAGCAAAGGTCCCCATAGCCTTCCAGTGCGGCAATACAAAGAAGATCACGCCCCTCTTCGTCAATAAGATCCTTGGGACCCTGCTCTACAAAGGTTAATAGTTGTTGTTCCCTTATTTCTATCAAATCGATTTGCCGCCTTTTCAGAAAGATAGCAACTTGAGCTGCTACAGCGATTAACAGAAAACCGTTTAACCAGGTAAAAATTGAAAAATCAGGCATAATTTCTCCTTTTATTTCCGGGCTGTGATATCCAGTTTTCCAGGTGTTTTAACGGTGTAAAGGTGGTTTTTGCCGTCTTTCAATGTCACAGAAGGAATGTTCGGTGTTTTCAAATTTATGTAAAGCATTATGCCATTGGCAATGACAAGGAGGATAAAAAGGATAAGCATATGTCTCCTTATTTGATGTGATGATCTATTATTTTGTTATACAGGTTTGGATAAAATTTGTCAGTAGTTGTAAAACCTCGTCTTTTTTTTCTATATGTGGGGCATGCCCACAATTTTCAATGAGATGGATTTGCTTTTTTTTAAGTCCTTTGGTCATGGCGTCAAGTTGGGCTGAGGTCGCATAAATATCATCAACCCCTTGGATGCCCAACACCGGCACCTGGATCTTTCTTAGGTATTTTTCGATATTCCAATACTTAAATCTTGGGGCAAGCCAGGTGTCATTCCAACCCCAAAAAGCGGTATCTGTGTTGCTTTCGTGAATGGTTTCAAGCCGTTGCCTCAAGTTACCAGTCAGATACCATTGCTTTGCCTGGCGTACGCCTTCCAAGGTAGCTGGTTCGCAAAAAAAGTGAGCCGCAAGACTGACAATACCTTTTAATCCATGGTTTGAAGTACCACCATGGATGGCACTGATGGATCCGCCGTCTGAGTGACCAACAAGAATATAGTTCTTTATATCGGCTTTTTTAAGGATTCTTGGCAGCACTTTCAAGGCTTCCGTATGGAACCAATTAATCTTTCTGGGTAGATTGACTGATCCGGATTTACCATATCCAGGTCTTGAATAAGCAAATGCATTGCATTGGGTTGCCTTGGACAGAATTTGGGGGATGTTTTTCCAGGAAGCACAACTACCAAGCCCTTCGTGAAGAAAGACTAAAACAGGATTTTCATGCCTGCCGTATTTTTCCCATTGTATTTCAATAGGAAAAGATTTGCCGTACAGGTTAATGGTCAGATGGTCAGCCATAAGCTGTTTACTCCTGCTTTATTTCCTGTATTGGACTTTTAAACGGTTATACGCTTCCTGGATCTCCAAAAACCTTTTATTGGCCAGGGATGAAAAATCATCTCCCAAATGTGAGAGTTTGTCAGGATGGTACTGCTTGGCCTTTGTTTTATAAGCCTCTTGAATTTGAGTCCATGGTGCGCCTTTTGATACCCCTAAGACTTCGTATGGAGATTTAGTGTTGCTATTGGCACTGTTTTCCTGGGGATTCTTTTTTGACGGCCCCTTTTTTTTTCCGGAAAAATTGTCAGATCCGTTATGGTCCTTATTATTCCCAGATCTCCCCCGGCTTTGGCCCGCAGGTGGTGTGCCAGGCCTGCCGGTTTTGCCGGAGAAAGACTTTGGCTTTCGTTTTTTAAATAAAAACCAGGGAAGTTCGCCATACCGGATAAGGTAATAAACTGACCATAAAACCAAACCGTCATCAAGCCATCCTATCCATGGCAGGATCAAATCCGGAATCAAGTCAACCGGGGTAATAAGATAGGCCAGCCCGAAAAGTACCAGTACCAGTTTCACCATGGGGTTCATGGTAAAATCATCCCTTCTGGGTCATGACATCTATCATGGAATAAAGCCTTTTTTCTCCTGCACCGTAGGCCATCTTTTTGGCAAGAAAGCGAACGGCATCAAAGGTGCCTGATACATAGATTTCTCTGCCATTGATATTGTGCTTCAACTCAAACAACGATGAACCGTCTTTGGCAGAAAGTGTATATGTATGCCATCCGTGACCGCCAAGGTGTTCTTTGGGGATGCCCCATTCATTCTCCTGGGTTTCCGGATCCCGTATTTGTTGAATCTGGGAGATATCAAATCCGGCACCTAATTCATTAAAATAGGAGACCATTGCCTTTGCTGTACCTGATGTGTCAGCCTTTCCCTGTTGATGGCTTTCCTTTACTTCAAGAAAGTATCCTTCAAACAGACCTGGAAAGGTTTTGGCAGCAAACTCCATCATTGCCTGAAGCCCTACAATCTGTTTGGCCATGTTGGGAGAAATGACTGCTGGTGTCGTGCTGGTATTGACTGTTGCTTCTAATGCTTTGCGGTCTCCGCCAGTCGTACCCATGACAAAAGGGATTTTGTACTGGATATAAAATTCTGCATTAGCGTTGACTGCTGTAGGGTGGGTGTAGTCAATGGCAATACACCCGGGATAGTCTGAAAGAATGTCATTTATTTTGCTGTCTCGAACGCTGGGTTTGATAAGGGTAACCTGTGTGTCATCTACAATTACTGATGTCTCACTAATTTCTTCTCCGGTAAGAGAAAAGGGAACAAGGCTCAGCTGGTCATCTTTTAAGGCTGCTGCTGCCATGATTTTGGCAACGTTTCCTGGAAGCCCGTTTACCATAACGGGGATTGTGCTCATTGTGTTTCTCCTTATAGGGTTGTGATTAGCTGGAGCAGGGATGTAAGATTTTTGTCATCCAGTTGGGCCAGCCGTTTTTCAAGCCCTTTTAGGGCATGGGGTATATAGGATTCAAACCAGGGTTTGTTTTTTACCCGTGTCAAAAAGCCAAAAGCACCTAACATTTGCAGGTTTCGGGTCAGACAGCAAAATCTGTAACTATGTGTAAATTCCTTTACGTCAATCAGGCAGATGCCGTTCAACCGTGTCAAAGCATAATCAAGCAGAAGGTCCTGAATCCTTTGGGGCAGTTTAACATAGGGATCAATCAAAAGGGAAGCAAGATCATATTGAAACGGACCTTTCCGGGCAGACTGGAAATCAATGAAACGAATCTTTCCATTATGAATCATGATGTTTTTAGATTGCATATCCCTGTGCATAAGTCCGTCCATTCCGAAGCGTAAGGCATTGTCAGCGATATAGGAAAATACAGGCTCAAACGTTTCAAAAGAATCCCTTCTGTCCAGGTACTTGTTGAGAAACGCGTCTATAAAATATCTGCATTCAAGGTCCAGTATCATCTGCTTGGAATAGGTGGGTGTCTGGCAGGTCCATTCGGTCTTAAAGTCATTAATTCCTTTTTGGGAGAAATCAATTAAGCAATTAATGACCTGTTTGTACACTCTGATGGTTTCATCCTCATCCAATTGGGCTACTTTGTCCGCCAGGTGGGTATCGCCAAGGTCTTCCAAAGCCACCTGGCCGGAAATCTCGTCGTGTCCCAGGATTTGAGGAACCGGCAGTCCAAGTTTATAGAGGTGAGTGCCGATATTCACAAACGCATTCAATTGAGCTTTGGCATCCTTTGTTTCGTCTGTGTCCAGACATATTCCATGATCTGAAAGAACCAAGCTTTTGTTGCCATGGCTGGCTCTAAACCAGTTGCGATCAGATCCGTCACCAGTTAAAGAGCTGACATTGATTTTGTTTAACCCGGACAAAGGAATATTGAAAACTTTACCTGAAAGCCATTCCCTTGATGTCTGCTTGTAATCTTCAGGTGTGCCCATGTCGCGCCAATAAATATCTCTTGCTTTTAGAGCTTTAATTTTTTTTGAGGGAGAAAGCTGTTTATATACATCAATGCTTGAGAATATTTTTTTGGGGGGCATATAATCAAAAACTTGCGGTGACAGGACTTGGATGCCTGTAAAAGCCAGTCCGGTTTCCGGAGCCTGATCAAAATGATGGATGGTTCCCAAATCACCTTCATTCATATCTATGCAAAGTTTGTTGAATCTGGGGAAATCGTGGACCAGTAGGGTGGCAATAGCATCCGATGATCTATGGCGGTCTACAAGGTGGGCCAGATCGAAATCACAGACAACGTCTGCATTAATAACGAGAAAATCACCTTCAGACAGTTCTTGTCTTAGGTTGGCAATAGCACCGCCTGTATCAAGGATATCCGGTTCATAAACTGTTTCTATAATGTCTTTTGCCGGGTGTGATTCCGCAAAAGAGGTGATTTGGTCTGCAAGATGATGGGTGTTAATGAATATTTTAGTACATCCGCATGCTTGAAGCCTCTCTATAGCCAAACCTAGCATTTGCCTGCCGTTTAATGTAAACAATGGTTTGGGCAGAATCCGGGTATAAGGTAAAAGACGGGTGCCGAGTCCTGCTGCCAATATCAGGGCTTTCATGGTATCAGCCTGAAATCAGACGGGAGAGACGGTCAATGATCTCTTTGTGATAGTCGATCTGGATTTGATCTGCTGACCCGTTGATATTGTTTCTTGCAAAATAATTGACCGCGTTTCTATAATTGATCAGGGACAAAGATTCCTTTCGCACCACCTGGTTTCGCTTATACAGCTTACTGCCGAATGAAAGTAGCTTTTTAGTCCTTTCTTTGACATCGTATTTATCTGTTTTTTCTTTTTCCAGGAAAATAAGACAAGTCTTATACGACTCGAAAAAGGGAATAAGAAATGCAGCAAACCATTTAAGCTTTCTCAACCCTTGGGAGGTTAGATTGAACATATCAGGCCGCCTGGGGTCCGGCACCAGAATACCTTCGTTTATAAAGCCTTTGATTGCTTTGGAAATCTGTTCTTCTGCTGTGATCTCTTCATCAAAAGAAAACTCATCCGTAAACATTTTTTGCAGGAATTTGTACCGTAAAACCAGGTCTGACAGGACAAATTTGAATCGGTCTATCTCAAGGATGGCGACAGCTGTGTAAGCAGTTGGTACAAAAAAGCAGATGACCGAATTTTTATAGTAGTCAAGGATAGCCCGCTTGTTGTGTTTGACGATCAGGGTAGTGGCTTCAGTAATTTCATCCTCGTCCTCATCAGCTAATTCAATAAAGTTCCTGGACAGAAAATTCTGGATAACAGAATCAAAGGTGTTGTCCTGATCCATGATCAGGGTGTCGGATAAATAAGCCTTGTTAAATGTCAACAGGTTCATGTAGGTGGTGACCCGTTTGAACATCTGCGCCTTTGTAAATGTGTTGTCTGCACAGTTTAAAATGGCAGAGGCAATGATGCCGTGGGGGGTTGCCACGGTGTTTTCGTTAATGGAATTGATCAGCTTGTAACCAAAGTCTTTGACAAATTCCATGTACTCGCCTTCGGTCGCCCGCTTAAGATCAATATTTTTTTCCTTAAGGTAAGAATTTATGGACAAAGGATCGTCGAACTTAAGGTAAACTTTGCCGTATTTTCGTTTAAGAAATTTACGTGTGTTAAGCAGTCCTTTAAGGGTTTCAGGGCTCTTTTTGCCCCCTTCAATCTCTTTGAGGTAGGCATCTTCCTCAAGCACACGGTCATAGCCCACATAAATGGGGACAAAATAAAGATCTTCACACGCGCCGTTCAGGTATGCTTTGATGATCATTGCAAGCCCTCCAACCTTAGGGCTAAGCAGTTTTCCGGTCCGGCTTCTGCCTCCTTCAATATAGATTTTGATATTAAAGCCTTCCCATAGCAGTTTTTCAAGATAAGCTGCAAAGATCCTGGTGTACAACTCAGCGCCCTTAAAGGTACGCCGTAAGAAAAAGGCACCGCCGCCTCTGAATATGGGGCCAAGCGGCCAGAAAGATAAGTTCTTGCCTGCGGCAATATGAGGGCAGGGCATGTTATTTCTAAACATAACATAGGGCAAAAGAAGGTAATCCAGGTGACTTTTGTGACATGGGATCAGGATCAAAGGGGCTTGGGTGTATTTTTCCCGCATCCGGTTAATCTCATCTTGTTTGACCGAAAGCCCTTCAAATATATTGTTGAATACCCAGGTTAAAAGCCAGTTTAGGAAATTGATGACCCGAAGGTTATAGTTGGATGCGATTTCATTGATATAAGCCGCAGCCTTTTTATTAACTTTACGCAAGGGAATGTTATTCTTTGCAGCGTGATCCGCCAAGAATTCACGCAATGATTTGCGAGTAAGGATATCCTCGGTAATTTCCTGTCTGGATTTAAGGATGGGTCCTGTAATGCTCTTGCGCTGACGATTCAAGATATCTACAAGATAGCTTCTGAGCCGGTGGGTTTGAAATTCCGCATCCAGGCGTTCTATCTCGGGGCGGGATATGAATTCCTTTAGATCTACAGGACGGGCTACTTCCACACGGATTTTTTCAGGGTGCCTGATCAGGGTGAAAATCCGTTTGATTAAACCGGGCTTTTCATGGGTACCGAAAAGAATATCTGCAAGCCCGGGATTTTTGTGCATGGGCTTTGTAATATAAATGATGTCTTCCGGGACTATGACGACAGACCGGTCAATGTGTTTCTGTAATTCAATCAAATGAAAAAGAGGATCAGGCGTTGCTTTGATAAACCTTTTATAGAAATCATCTTCCTCTATAAGGGTCAGGAAGCCGGCCTTATGATCCAACAGGGTATTGCGGGCATATTTTGACTCATAAATATCCTTGATATGGAAATGATGGAGAAAATAATCCATATGGGACATCATGATGCGGGCCAGGCGTTTTACAGGCAAAAGGAAAAAGAAACGCAGGTCAAATCCCAATTCAGGATAAGGTAAATCCAGTTTCTTAAGCCGTGTATGGAAGAATAAAAAATCAAATACCCGTTTGTTCTTGCAGGTGAAAACAACAATAGAGTCCGGTTTTATTCCCTTGATTTTATCAAGGTTGTGGTCATCCAAAGGGACTTTTTTGACAAGGCGGTTGATAATTTTTCTTATAATATAGCTTTGGTTGCCGGGGTAAAAGCTTGTGAAGTAATCTTGGGTGTCTCCCAGCAAACAATCAATATAGCGTCGCATCCTGGCGCGGATAGCGGCAGTCAGGTTTTTCAGCGGTTTCAAAAGGCTCATTTAAGATTTTCCTTAGCTAAAATGTGATCTTAAGATCCGTTTATTTTGAGGAGGACACTTAAGGACTATTTCAATACCAAAGCTTGGATGTGATAGCAATATGATAATTTTTGTATAGAGGGTGCTTTAAAATGTATCTTGTTACGACAACACCCTGGAATAAAAAAAGGTTTTAAAAGCCTATATGCGAGGGAAAAACGCCTTGATAAAATTAAGGGGCTATGCTATTTTTCTTCATCTATTGACACATGCATTTCTATAATTAAAGTATGAATCACGTATTAAAAAATTAAGACAGGAACTTAAGGAGGATAATCTTATGAAAACGTTAATTGGCGGAGCTATTGCAGTTCTTCTCGGTGTTGTTGGTCTGGCAGTTTGGTTTGGTGAATTCTTAAATCTTCTGGCTGGATGTCTTCCGCCTGTACTTCTTTTGGGTGGTGGTCTTGCCCTGTATCTCGGATTTGACGAACTCAAAGACTCTTGGAAAAATGATGAAGGCGTAGACGCACCTGCCGACGATGACAAAGCCAAAATTGCAGAGCTTGAAAAAGAACTGGAAGATTTGAAAAGCGCGAAATAAGTTACAACCTGTAGACATTACAGTTTGTCAGAATATGAAAGGGCCATTATACCTGCTATGATGGCCTTTTCTTTATTGCAGATGTAGCAAGAAAGTCTGCGACCTCATTTTCTTTGATTCCGGCGTGCCCCTTTACTTTGATTAGGGCCAGGTCACCAAACCCTTTCATCATCTCTTTGATCTGATTCACCATCTCCTGGTTGACACGAGGTTTCCAGTCTTGGGTTAATAACCCTATAGCATAAGAAGAGTCCGTAAATATTCGAACGGGAAGGTCTTTTCTTTTCAGAGCCAAAAGCGCTTTGTTAATGGCTGTGAGTTCTGCGATGTTATTTGTAGCCGTGCCGATATATTCAGAAATTTCTTTTCTGTTTTCCTTATACAATAATAATACCCCGATACCTGAAGGCCCCGGGTTTCCAGACGATGCCCCGTCTGTGTAAATGCGTATGCAATTTTCCGGTAGATCCTGTTCCGGGTTCGTTAGGCTTTTATCTTTTTGGCCTGCTGTTTTCTTTGAATCTTTCTTTTTTTTTCGGGCAGGCACAGCCTGGTTTTCAGGTTTAAGTCCGTCTACTTTGATACGGTATTCATAATCCTGATCCAGGTTATACTTTATCTTTACCTTATTGTCTTTAACCCGAGGTGTACCATCAGCAGACCAAGCTGCCCAGACCTTATTCTGTTTAAAAGACATCCGTTTCCACAGATTGCCGTCTTTATCTTTTTTTGGGGTCGAGTCATTCATAAAGATAAGAGGATTTTGATTCATTTTTAAAGTTAATTAATTCTTTTTGCCAACCTGATTCCAACTCCCTAAGATCAGCCATTTCCTCTATGGCCTCACGAAGGGAACGGCTACCCAATATCAAATCCATTGGGAGCCGCTCATACTCGTATTCGTATGGCGGTTCCTTTAATTGAAAATCCTTTGGGTGAGAACGAAGGATTTCCTGCATCAAAATCAAAGATGTAAGATATGGCTTATATGTCTGCTTGTCTGTTATATGGATGTGGAATCCCCGGCAGCATTCATTGGCCCATTTGCCAGAAGTGGGTTCAAAACAAACAGGTCTTAAAACAATGCCCGGAATGGCTCCGATTTTATTCTGAATTTCTTTTATGTCAATATATGGGGCGCCAAACTGTTCAAAGGGCAGGGTGGTGCCCCTGGCTTCTGATACATTGGTTCCCTCATATATAACCTGGCCAGGATAAACCATAGCCGAAAACGGAGTCGGCAAATTGGGGGATGGAGGAATCCAGACAAGGCCTGTCTCGTTCCAGTACATATCCCGTTTCCACCCCTGCATGGGGATAATTGTCAGATCACAGCCAATAGCCTGTGTGTCGTTGAAGTATTTTGAAATTTCTCCAACAGTCATGCCATGGCGCATAGGTATAGGAAACCGGCCTACAAAAGAGGCATAGTCCGGTTCAAGCACATTGCCTTCAACCTGGGTGCCTCCGATTGGATTGGGCCGATCTAAGACAACTACAGATTTGCCCAATGCTGCCGCAGTTTCAAGGCAGTAGGATATCGTATATATAAATGTATAAACCCGGGTGCCAACATCCTGAATATCAACTACAAGGGTGTCGATGGACTCAAACATTTCAGGAGTTGGGATACGCGTTTCACTGTAAAGGCTGAAAACCGGGATATTCAGATCCGGATCCCTGTAATGCGCGGATTCAATCATATTGTCTTGTTTTTCTGCAAAAAAACCATGCTGTGGTGAAAAAAGGGCCTTTAATTGGCCTGGAAACAAATTGTGGATAATATCCCGGGCATGAATAAAGTGTCGATCCACAGAAGCCGGATTGGCTAAAAGCCCAAGTTTTCGTCCTTTAAGACAGTCAGGTATCTGTTTAGAAAGGGTGTCAAGTCCAGTTCGGATATGGTTCATTACGTCTCCAAATGTTTTTAATCAAGGCCAATACATGTAAGTTGAACCCGGTACCGTCAGGGTGAAGGTCCACGCTAAATCTGCACAGGTCGTCCTGACCTGCTTTGAAGCGGAGTTCTGACGCCTTTTTTGTCCTTGACGGAATCATAACTCACGCCGCTTTGGCCCTTCACCCTGACGGCTCCTAAACGCCTTAACAGAACCAAGGGATCTTAGTGAGCGTCTCATATTGACCAAAAATATTCCATATGACTCTTTTTCTTTTTTAAGGGTGGAGCGTATTGAAAAAAGAGAAAAGCTGTAAGTACTTCCTCTTCGTTATTAAGCTCAGTGCAAAAATTGTTTAAAACCAAATACTTTAGTTTTAATTTTTCTAAAGTTATAGTGCATTTGGCTGTGGTACTTAGGCACGTTTGTCCTAAGAAAAAGGCATCAGGCGTATTTTTGTAAAAAAATATGGCAGCCGTTTCTTAGGATAAACGTGCCGGTATCTGTAAATGCCGTCACCCAGCCTCTTCCTATCATAGGTATTGACAAAAATTCAAATCCTAACTAATTAGTAGTGTTTTACTCAACGCACCAATTCAGGAGAGAGTATTCCATGCAGTTTACGATCAGTGAGTCCATAAATACCCTTAAACCCTATGAAGCCGGTAAGCCTCTAAAAGAGGTTGAGCGTGAATACGGGATTACAAACGCCGTTAAACTAGCATCAAATGAAAATCCTTTTGGGTTTTCACCACGGGTGTCTGAAGCTGTGGAAAAGCAGATGGCAGAAATGAACCGGTACCCTGAGCCTGTGCCCCATTCCCTGTGCAAAAAGATTGCTGAAAAGTTTAATGTTCATATGGACAACCTGGTGGTTGGAAACGGGTCCGATGATATCATTGCTCTTCTTGCTCATGGTTTTTTAAATCCCGGTGATGAAGCTCTGATGCCTCTGCCTTCTTTTCTTATGTACGAGATCAGTGTTAAAACAGCTAAAGGTGTTCCGGTAATGGTTCCTTTGACAGATTTTACAACTAACCTGGACGGCTTGGTTTCAGCTGTTACTCCCAAAACAAGGATGGTATTTGTCACCAATCCATTTAATCCGACTGGAGCAGTGATTACAGAGGAAGAGTTCAAGGAGTTTGCAAAAAAACTGCCGGAAAACGTACTTATTATTGTTGATGAAGCGTATATAGAATTCGTCCGGGATGAGTCAGTGTACAACTCCCTTAAAAAACCGTTGACAGACCCCAGGATTGTTACACTAAGGACTTTTTCCAAGGCTTACGGACTTGCAGGGTTTCGTATCGGATACGGTGTGATGGATACCCAGGTCGCTGAAATCCTGAACCGGATACGCCAGCCGTTTAACGTAAATGCCCTGGCTCAAGCGGCATCAGAAGCCGCCTTTGAGGATACCGATTTCTTGGCAAAGTCCATAGCCGGAACCCACGAAGGAATCGACTATTTAACGCAAGAATTGACCGGCATGGGATTTGATGTGCTGCCCACCCAGTCGAATTTTCTAATGGTAGACATTAAAACCCCTGCAAAAGAAGTGTTTGAAAAGATGCTTAAACAGGGTGTGGTCGTCCGTTCAATGGCTTCCTATGGGTTTGATACATTTTTGAGAATCAATGCCGGGACACCGGATGAAAACAAAACATGCATTACAGCGCTTAAAAAGGTGATGGAGAGATAAATCATGACCTATCGTATTGTAACTATAGATGGTCCGGCCGGTGCAGGAAAAACAACTGTTTCAAAGGCACTGGCCAAAGAGCTGGGATGTGTTTATGTGGATACCGGGGCCTTATACCGGGGGGTTGCATATGAAATAAGCAATCAGCAGGTAGATTGGAAAGACGAGGCTAAACTTAGTGCGTTTCTTGATACGCTGGATTTGACTTTTCTCATGGAAGGGCAGGATCTTATACTGACTTCATCAGGGAAGGATATTACCGGATTTATTCGTACTCCCGAAATCACAATGCTGGCATCTGATACGTCTGCATTGCCGATGGTGCGCAAGGCATTGCTGGGTATCCAAAAGCATATTGCCGCTACAAGGGATGCGGTTTTTGAAGGCCGTGATATGGGGACGGCTGTTTTTCCAAATGCCCCGTTCAAGTTTTTTCTTTCTGCTGACATCGAAACACGCGCCCAAAGGCGGTACGAGGAGATGGGAACCGCAGGCGTTGAACTGGATAAGGTAAAGACTGACATGGCCAAACGTGATAAAAACGATGCCGGTCGCCAAACCTCTCCGCTAAAACCGGCTGATGATGCAATACTTGTGGACTCAACACATATGAGTGTCCCACAAGTGGTCGAGAAAATGCGTGCCTTGATCGAAAAGAGTTAAAAAAAACTATCATTTGCTTGATTTTTCTTTTTCCCATTGGTATAAGGGTAAATTGTACTCGTATTCCCACCCGTTCCCAAGGGCAGGAAGGCGGGTAACAAAATTCGATTAGGGGGAATAATATTAATGAACAACATTGCTGAAGAAAACGAAAACCAAAACATGAATGAAGAATTAGAGACCAAAGAAGCGGTGAACGAGCCTGAAATTGAACTCACCGGCGAAGAAACCATGGAAGAGCTGCTGGGCATTTACGAGTCCAGTCTAAGTAAATTTGAAGAGGGACAGGTAGTCACCGGAACAGTGATCTCTGTCGGCAGGGAAGCAGTCCTTGTTGATGTGGGGTATAAATCTGAAGGGCAGATCTCTATTCAGGAATTCATTGACGATGAAGGCAATGCAAACGTCAAAGTTGGCGACGAGTTTGAAGTAATGATAGAAGTCTGGGACGAAGAAGAGGAAACCGTTCTTCTTTCCCATGACAAGGCCAAAAAAGTTAAAGTCTGGGATGCCATTAAAGACATCTATGATGACGACGGCACCATCGAAGGCGTTATCACCAGCCGTGTCAAAGGCGGATTTTCAGTCGACATCGGACTGCAAGCTTTCCTTCCCGGTTCTCAGGCAGATCTGCGGCCCATCCGTAACATGGATGAAATGGTCAACCAGACCTACACCTTCAAAATTCTCAAGTACAACAAGAAAAGAAACAACATTGTCCTGTCTAGACGGGTTCTGCTTGAAGCGGAAAGAGAAACAATGCGCGCAGCAACCCTGTCAGCCATTGAGAATGACAAAGTCATGGAAGGTATCGTCAAAAATATCACCGAATATGGTGTGTTTGTCGACCTTGGCGGCGTAGACGGACTCCTTCATATTACCGACATTTCCTGGGGCCGGGTGAAACATCCGTCCGAACTGTTCTCAGTTGGTGATCAGATTACCGTGAAGATCCTTTCTTTTGATTTTGAGAAAGAAAGAGTATCTCTGGGTATGAAACAGCTTACTCCTGATCCCTGGACTACTGCTGTGGATAAATATCCCATCAACTCCAAGGTTGAAGGACGCGTTGTCAGCCTTACTGATTACGGTGCATTTATCGAACTGGAAGAGGGCGTTGAAGGCCTCATCCATGTGTCTGAAATGTCTTGGACCCGCAAGATCCGCCACCCATCCCAGATGGTTGCCGTTGGTGAGCAGGTTGAAGCTGTTGTTCTGGATCTCAAACCAGACAACCGCAGAATCTCTCTGGGTATCAAACAGACTGTTGATAATCCTTGGGAAGTTATCTCTCAGAAATATCCTGTGGGCACTATCATTGAAGGCAAGATCAAAAATATCACTGAATTCGGTCTGTTCATCGGTATTGACGATGACATCGACGGCCTGGTTCATATTTCAGATATTTCCTGGACCAAACGGATCAAGCATCCGTCTGAAGTCTACAAGAAAAACGACACCATCCAGGCAGTTGTCCTTGATATTGACAAGGCCAACGAAAGATTCTCCCTGGGTATCAAACAGACTCAGGCAGATCCCTGGGAAACTGTTGCCGAACGTTACGAAGTTGGTAAGGAAATTTCCGGCGAGATTACCAATCTGACTGACTTCGGCGTATTTGTAGAGCTTGAAGAGGGTATTGAAGGCCTGGTTCACGTCTCTGAAATCAGCAAAGAAAACATCAAGAGCCCTAAAGAACATTACCAGATCGGTGAAACCATCACTGCTAAGGTTATGAATATCAACTCCGACGAAAGACGGATCGGGCTGTCCATCAAACGTCTGGAAGACGACGATGATGATCGTTACCTGGAAGAA
>JAKSAU010000331.1 GCA_022361535.1 Desulfobacterales bacterium | reverse complement strand
TGCTTCTTTTTTGCAGATGGTGTCCAGCTCCCTGAACACTTCCTTTTTTATATCCATGACCTCGATGATCGCTTCAATGACCAGATCTGCTTCTTTAGCAGCCATGGTCAGGTCTGTGGTGCCGGTAATCCGGTCCATAACGGCATCAGCATCATTTTCACTCATTTTGCCTTTGGAGACAGCCCGGGCCAGATTGGACTTGATGGTGGTGATCCCATTTTCAACGAACCGGTCCTCCATATCCCTTAGGCTGACTTCAAATCCTGCCTGTGCAGCGCATTGGGCAATACCTGCTCCCATAATGCCTGCACCAAGTACGGTAACTTTTTTCATTTCCATAAAACGCCTCTCCTTGTTTGTCGTCTCTGTTTTTACGTTTCCAAGGTAGAAATGAGCAAAACCCATGCCATATATAAAACCGGCTGTGGTTGGACCTTTCAAAGGGATCTCTAATTTTTTCTGCTCTATGGAAGAGTTTTTTCTGTCCTATTTTCCAGTTTTGATGTAATCTGCGCTATAGGAAAGTTGAGGCTTGGGCAATACATATATTTCAATATTTATGGATGCAATTTTTCAGGAGATATCCAATGGCTATGCCGATCAATGAAAATGATTTTTTCAGGGAAGCCACCCTTACCCTATGCTCGAGCCTTGAAATTGAGCGGGCGCTTCACCATTGCCTGGTCTATGTTCAACAATTCATGCCGGCTCGGGAAATGGGATTCCATGTTTACCATCAGGATACGGGAATCGTTGAAACCGTTGCCCTGGCAACTCTTGAAAAGGGCCGTGCCGTATCCATAAAAATGCCTTTGTCAGACAGGGGGAAAAAACTTATTGAAGACCGCAGGCTTGACCGGGTAAGGTCTATTGACCGGCTGGGTGATGATCCCATAACAGGGCCTGTGGCTGATAGGTTAAAGGCGTGGGATGTGTCCGCTGTTGTTATTGATCTGGTTTTGGAGCGAACTATGCTGGGGATCTTCAGTGTGTTTAACGACGGCAAAGAAAAATTTACACCAGCCCATGTGGACCTGCTCAGCCTGTTGGATAAACCCTGTGCCATTGCCTTGACAAACTCTTTGCGGTTTCGGGAACTCAATGACTTAAAAGAACTGCTGGCAGACGATAACCGGTATTTCCAGGATGAGTTGAACCGCATGGCAGGAGAGACGGTCATTGGTGCGGGCCAAGGGCTTGGGCCGGTCATGGATATGGTCCATCAAGTCTCACCTTTGGAAAGTCCGGTCTTACTTTTAGGAGAAACCGGCACAGGCAAGGAAGTCATTGCCAATGCCATCCATAATTTATCCCTTAGAAAACAGGGTCCTTTTATCCGGGTAAACTGCGGGGCCATACCCGCATCCCTGCTGGATTCAGAATTGTTCGGATATGAAAAAGGGGCATTTACAGGTGCTGTTGCAAGAAAACGTGGCCGCATTGAACGTGCTAGGGGCGGGACTCTCTTTCTGGACGAAATCGGTGAGCTTAGTTCCGAGGCCCAGATCAGGCTGCTTCGTGTGCTCCAGGAAAAAGAGATTGACCGGGTGGGCGGAACTGAGACCATCAAAGTTAATATCAGAATCATTGCAGCCACTCACAGAAATCTGGAAGAAATGATGGCCCAGGACCGGTTTAGACCGGACCTTTTTTTCAGATTAAGGGTGTTCCCGATTTCTATACCGCCGCTGAGGGAACGAATCCGGGATATCCCTGCTCTTGTTGAGCATTTTATCCTTAAAAAGACTCGGGAGATGAAACTGGTTAAAATTCCGACCGTGCCCGCCCATATTATGGAAGGACTTATGGCCTATCAATGGCCGGGCAATGTCAGGGAACTTGAAAATGCCGTAGAGCGTTCCATGATCCTGGATAGGGATGGTGCCTTATTCTTTAAAGAGATTACATCTCAGCCATTGTCTGTATCTTTTGATTCCCATGTGGAAACAGAAGGCCTTGTTTCACTGGACCAGGTGGTTTCTGACCATATTCGCCGGGCCATGGTTCAGTGCAAAGGGCGTATTGAGGGAGAAAAAGGAGCGGCAGACATGTTGAAAATCCATCCTTCCACCTTGCGCAAACGGATGAAAAAGCTTAAAATCCCTTTTGGAAGAAACGCTCATTATTAATGATCTTTAAACCTATGGAAAAGTCGCAATGGCCTCGTTATTATCGTCAAAAAGTGGCAGAGAGATTTTCATCATCGCCCTGATGGCCCTGGCGCTCTTTTTGGTCGCCGGGAGGTTCGATATTTTGGAAGCGCTGGTCGCCTTTTGCCATAAGTATGAGGAGTATGAGCTGGATGAACTGATCACCACCTCAATCTTTTTATCTTTTGCCCTGTTTGTTTTTGCCCTTCGAAGGTGGCATGAAACACAGGTTGTAAACGATTTACTTGAAGCAAAAAACCATGATCTTAAAGCTGCTGTAAAAGAAATTCATCAACTTCAGGGGATTATCCCCATTTGTTCTTCCTGCAAGAAAATCAGGGATGACAAAGGATATTGGCAAAGAGTGGAAGAATATGTAGAATCAAATTCAGAAGCCCGATTTTCTCATTCCTTGTGCCCGGACTGTCTTGATACTCAGCTAAACAACATCCCTCCGCATAACGAACGAGAATAATCAAAAAAGGCCGGATGCCTGAGTATCCTGCCAGTAGGGCCGAAACGTTTATTTCAGCATGTTGAAACGGAGGCAAAGCCATGAAAGCAATCCAAGCGGAAGTGACAAAAGAGCCTTTGAGCATAGCGATCAAAAAGGATGTTGAACCTGAAAGCTGGCCAGATGTCTGCAGCAAATTTGACGACGATGTGGAACGGGTGTGCGATGTGGACGATATCCCAGGGTATACGGGCCTTTACCAATGCTTTGACGAGAAAAATCAAAAAACCTATTACCTGGTAAATGAAGATAAATCATTATATAGGCTTCGGCGAAAACATTTTCTGGACAACATCGGATATAAAAAATAAAGGGCACTATCAGGAGAACCGGCATGGCTAAAACCTTAAAGGCAAATTTGCTCAACACTAAAATCATCAATGTTATCAGGAAATTTATGATTTTTGATGATCTGAGTCCTGAAGGCATTAAAAAGCTATTAGTCAAAGATGCCGAGTATGAAAGGCCGGTTGTAAAACTATCAAAATACGATGCCGGTGAAATTGTTATCAAGCAGGGAGAATTTGACTGCTGGTCGTTCTGGGTGGTGACAGGAGAATATGAAGTCATCCAGGAAAGCAATGTTGTGGCTGCTTTTACAAAACCAGGACAAATCTTCGGGGAAATGAGTGTGTTAGAGGGCATTCCCAGGACTGCAACTGTGGTGTCTAAAACCGGAGGTGTGTGCCTTTGCCTTGATATGTCCATCATTGAGAATATGGCTGATGACCAAATCCGGGAAACCATAAAAAAAGGGTTTAACCGGGTGATTCTGGCCCGGCTGAACAAGGCCAAAGGCAGGATGAAAAGGGAGAAAAAACGGATTGAGATGAAATATGCAGACGTGCTGAACTTTGAAAACAGAATCCGGGGTAAAGCTTAAAAAGAATCCTTTCTTGAAAGGACTTGTCTTATTTTCTCTGCCAGTTGTTGCTGGGTATATGGTTTTTGAAGAAAATTAACCCCTTTTTCAAGCATCCCGTTATGCACAATATGGTTATCAGTATGGCCGGAAACAAAAAGCACCTTAAGGTGAGGCCATAATGCTTTTGACTGTTGAGCAAAAGCCTGCCCTCCCATTTCCGGCATGATCAGGTCCGTGATCACCAGGTGGGGAAGTGAAAGGCTATTGTCAATTCGGCTTTTAAACCATTCAAATGCTTTTGCCCCGTTTTCAGCTTTAAACACCTCATACCCCAAGGACTTTAGGGCATTGGCTGTAAAGTTTAACACTTCTGAATTGTCTTCCACTACCAAAAGGCGTTCATCTCCTGAAAGGTCCTGTTTACCGGCCTGAAAGTCCATTGCAGATTCACTGCTGCTTTTGTTATCAGCCGGCCAATAGACTTTGAATAAAGAGCCTTGTTCCGGCTCTGAGTAAACCCGGATACTTCCATTATTTTGTTTTACAATGCCATAGATCACAGCCAGGCCAAGCCCAGTTCCTTTGTTTTTGGCTTTTGTCGTAAAAAAGGGTTCAAAGATCCGCTTTCGAGTTGCCCGGTCCATACCCTCTCCGTTGTCAGAAACACTGAAAAAAACATATTCCCCCGGTATTTTAAGCCCTAACTTTTCAGCGGTCTCTTGCTTTAGCATTGTCTGTCCGGTTTCTATGGTGATCCGTTTTTTGAAATCATGCGTTTTGACTTCTGACAAGGCATCCCTGGCATTGACCACCAGGTTCGTGAAAATCTGTTCTATCTGAGTTTGGTCTGCAGAAATGGGGTTAATCGTCTTTTCAGTAATTGTCTCAACCTGTATATCTTCGCCGATGAGGCGGCGTAGAATTTTGTCCATGGATCGTATGGTCTTGTTGAGGTCTATTGGGCTTGGGCTGAAAACCTGTTTTCGGCTAAAGGCAAGCAATTGTCTGGTCAATTCTTCTGCTTTTCTACCGGCATGGGAAATGGCTTTTATTTTTGGGGCAAAAGGATGATCTGGTTTAAGCTTGCTATTGATCAGATCTGTGTATCCGTTTATCACTGTAAGCAGGTTGTTGAAATCATGAGCGATACCACCTGCTAGCGTGCCGATGGACTCCATTTTCTGAGCCTGGAGAAGCTGGAGTTCCATCTCCTTTTTTTCTTGAGCGGCTTTTTTCCGCTCGGTTATATCGCGGGAGATGCCTAAAACTTGTGTTGCATCTTCTTTTTTTCCGGGAACGCAGGCCATTTTGATTTCAATCCACGTGTTGGAACCATCGGCATTATTTTGCAGTAATTCAAGATTCCCGGTTTTTCTTGAGTCTTGACCAAGGGCGCAGGAAATCATCTGTTTTTCAATGAGTTCTTTAAAAGGGGGAATATAATCCGGTGCCAGCAGGTCCGTAAAAGGCCTGCCAATCAATTTTTCAGGTTCGTATCCGCCCATTCGGTTTATGGACGGACTTATGTAGGCCATTTGGCCCTTGGCATTGAGCAGCCAGATGACATCGGATACGTTTTCAGCCAGCAACCTGTATCGTGATTCGCTTTTTTCAAGTTCCCGGATTTTTCTTTGAAGCTGGGGATAGTAGCTCTTTTGTATCGATCGCTCACCTAAACCCATGAGTCGAGCAATGGATCGGTCCATAGGCCTGTTGTCTGACCTGCTGTTTGATTTGGTGTTTGATCCGTCGTCAGAGGGCTTCTTCATAAACCACCTGAAGATCACGTTTACCGGCCGGCCTGGGGTTTGTTAAAAGACAGGCATCTTTGACTGCCTTACCGGCAAGGTTGGGTATATCAGTAACACGGACATTCACTTGTCCAAGGCTTTTGGATATACCCAAGTGAAACCTTAAGTTCCGGATTCTCTCAAACAGGGTAATTTTAATCTGAACGGAAGACAACCCCCTGGTATCAATTCCAAGGGTTTGCGCGATGATTTTGAATTTTTCAGGTACGGCATCATAGTTGAAATTGATCACATGTTCCAAAAGCAAAGAATTGCACTCGCCGTGGGGCAGGTCCAAAAGTCCTCCTAAACTGTGTGCCATGGCGTGGACTGCACCCAAAACAGCATTTGAAAAGGCAAGGCCTGCTTCCATGCTGGCCAGCATGATGTTTTCTCTGACAACCATATCGTTGGGATCGGATTTGACTTGGGGAAGCCCTGTCGCCAGAAGTCTTATGGCTTCAAGGGCATGAACATCTGTGATTTTTGAGCTGGCCGTGGAAACAAAAGCTTCAACTGCATGGGCCATGGCATCCATTCCCGTACAAGCGGTCAAATATGGGTCCATGGTAACTGTGGTTTCAGGGTCGATTAATGCGATATCCGGGATGACGATTTTGCTGATAATGGCGATTTTTACCTGGCTTCGGGTGTTATTGATGATGCAGAACTGGGAAACATCGGCAGATGTACCCGCTGTTGTGGGAATAAACATCATGGGCGGCAAAGGGGCATCAATACGATCCACGCCTTCATAATCCAATATGTGTTCACCGTTGGAAGCGACGATGCCAATACCTTTGGCGCAATCCATTGGCGATCCGCCACCCACAGCGATAATGGCATCGCAACCTGATTCGTTGTATAAATTGGCACCCTCCATGACTTCGTAATCTCTTGGATTGGGTGTAACTTTAGAAAAGAGGACAGGGGGAATATCATGCTCTAAAAGGCTTTGCTCCACTTGCCCGGCCCATCCGGCATCAATCACTCCTTGGTCTGTAACAACCATGGGTTTTTTGATATGAAACTTTTTGCAGTATTCTCCGGCAAGGAAACGGGAGCCGTTACCGAAAATAATTTCCGGTGCGACAAATTTCCTGAGATTTTCAATGGAAAAAGCCATGAATTCACCTCTCGGGATTGACCGGATGAAATGAGAGAAAGAAAATCCGGTCTGATTAACAATGTTACGCTGTGGTATTGTATGGGTCTACAATAACAGCACCGAATTAAATATTCAAGGTGCAAGAAAACAAGGTCAACGCATTTATGGGCAGTGCTTAGGCTTGTTTGGTCTTAAAAAAGGGCACCAGACATATTTTTCGAAAAATATGACAACCGTTTTTAAAGATAAACGAGCCAGCCCTTGAATATGCGATTGTTTTGGGTAAAAAAGGGGGGCAGATAAAGGCTATTTGGGATTGAATTTATATCCTGATCCGTATACGGAGACAATGACTTGTCTTTCCGGCAGAAATACTCCAATTTTTTTTCTCAGGTTCTTGATATGGGTGTCAATGGTTCTATGGTATCCTTTAAAGTCGTATCCTTGAATTAAGGTCACAAGCTCTCCCCTGGAAAAAATTCGTCCTGGACTGGAAATCATAGCTTTTAAAATTGCGAATTCACTTGGAGTTATTTTTAGTGCTTGGTCGTTGATTCGTATCTCTTTTGCAAAAAGATCCAGATGAAAAGAGGCTTGAGTAATTAGACTTCCTGAGCTTCTTTGAAAAGAGCGCCTTAAGACTGTTTTCACTCTTGCTACGACCTCTTTGGGGCTGAAAGGTTTACATATATAATCGTCAGCTCCTTGCTCTAAACCTTGAAGAATATCCGTTTCATCCACCCTGGAGGTCAACATAATAATGGGGATTGAAGAAAATGTCCTGATTTTGTTGCAAAGGGTGTTACCATCCATTCCCGGAAGCATGAGATCCAATAGAACAAGGTCCACATGCTGGGTTTTAAGCAGGGGGAGCACCAGGTCACCACGGCCAAGGCAAAGTGGGGAGAAGGATGCTGCAAGAAAGTATTCTTCAAGCACTTCCCGGATTTTTATCTCGTCTTCTACGATTAGAATTACGGGTGCGGTCATCACTTCTCTCCGGATAAAACAGGAAACTGGATGGTTATTTTAAGACCGCTGTCCGGGACATTCTCTGCGTTTATGGTTCCATCATGGGATTTGACAACGGCCTGACAGATAGAGAGTCCAAGACCGCTTCCCCTGTTTTTACCTTCCCGTGACGGGTCAACCCTGAAGAGCCTGTCAAAAAGCCGGTCAAGGGCTTGGTGGGGAACTCCCGGCCCTGAATCTTCTATAAACAAGGTCAACTGCCCTGGACTCTTTTGTAACCCAATGGTTAAAGTGCCAGGTTTCTCTGCATGTTTTAGAACATTTTCAATCAAGTTGGCGAAAAGTTGTTTTAGCCGGGCCCGGTTTCCGCTTATTAAAACAGGGTCATCTTCAAGTCCTGAAATAACACTGATGTTGGCCTTTGATAGGCGTGTATCGAAATGGGAGAGCTCTTGTTTAAGTATTGAAACCGGGCAAACCGGTTCTCGTTCCATGTTCAACTCCCTGACATCTTCTTTTGATAGAAAGTGAAGATCATTGACCAGGGTCATCAGGTAGGTGATTTCCGCATGAAGCGATTGAATTCGCTTGGGATTTGTTTCCCTTATTCCGTCAATCATTGCTTCGGTTTCGGCTTTGAGTATGGAAAGAGGGGTTCTCAACTCATGGGAAATATCGAGCATCCATTGCTTTTGCAGGGTTTCATAAGTTGAAAGGGTTTTGGCCATTTTGTTGAAATGTCGGGCCAGCTCTTCCAATTCATCCCGAGTGTTTACCTCTATCCGGGTGTTGAAGTTAAAATTAGACAGCGAACGGGTCCCACGGGTTAGTTTTTTTATGGGCGCAATAAGGTGCCGGGATAAAAAAAAGGAGACAATCCCAGTTAATATAAAAATGATCAGGCTAATGGTATAAAAGGCATAAAGTTTCTGCTTTATTTTTTTCCCTTTGAAAGGGTGGGGAATGTTTGACAACTCTTTGAGTCCAATCCATCCGACAATCGTATCATGGGAGACAACCGGACGCAGCATGACAGAGGATGGTTTGATGTCAAGACCTGCAACATGTTCTTTCTGGGCGTTGAAAACGGCGATCCGGTCTACAGGAAATGGAAAAACTATGGTTTTTTTCTGATCCAAAGGGTCAGACATACCTTGCCATAAAAGGGCATTCAAAAATCGCGGATTTTTTATAAGTCCGCCCCACCCAGTTTCAGGATCAAAGGCCTCTGAAAGTGTATTGGCGGTCTGCGAAAGGTATTGGACGTCATTGTCTTTCATCAGGGTATAAATATGTTTTGACGCAAAGAACCTTAAACAGACCATGATTAGAAAAAAAAGGAGAAAGGAGACCAGTATATAAGCAAAAAAGATTTTAAAGGATAGCTTCATGGCGGGTATTATTACGTTTTAGGAAGATGCATTCAAGAAAAATGGATAAGGAGCGGTGTTTTACCACCGCCCCTGGACATTTATGCTATGGTACCAAGAAAACTATCAATGGCAGAACCTTCTCCAAATGTCATATTTGAGATAAAGGCATCAATGGTATCCTGGTAAGCGGATATTCCCGAGGTCTGGTAAAAGTTGCGTCCATGCATACTGCCAGAAGCCTGTTCTTTTTTTTCAGCGATTGCCTGCTCAAGCTCGTCAGAAGTCACTTTACCGTCACCGTCCTTATCCAGTGCTGAAAACATCTCCTCCGGGAGGCTGGTTTCTTCCGCACTGATGGTGCCGTCTTCATCAGTATCTTCTTCGGCAAACAGCTGTTCAATGTCCATAGATCCTGCACCGCCCATGGACATCATGCCTGAGCCCATCATACCGCCTCCCACCATCATTCCCATGGGAGGCCTTGATGAAAGCATGTCTTCCATTTCTTCCTGTGTCAGCTCTCCGTCGCCATCTGCATCTGCTTTGGAAAACATGTTGTCATTGAGCGGGGTTTCGTCGATGCTCAAAACGCCGTCACCATTGGCGTCTGCATCTTCGAACATCTGGCCGGTATCAATCGAGGACGAATCAAATCCTTGGCCTTGCCCCCTGTTCATCATCTGCATGGGCATATATGATTGCCCAATACCTTGAATTGACATGGTTTTCTCCTTTATTTCAGGTTCGTTACATGTGGTTTGAAACCAATCCTTTTAAATCATAGGCATCACCTTCTTTCGGGCTGATGGTTGATAAAACCCTGCTTATGAAAGCAGGAAATTTACATGTCAGGCTACCTGGAATGCGCCCCAAATCAATAGCCGGTATAAAATGCCCACAAAATCTACACAATGTTAAAAGGAAGTTAGAAAAAATGAGTGAAAATTTAATTTCCCTGTGATATGTTCATTCTATTCTATCTCTGAAATTTAGAATATCGCGAATCCGATCCAAGATGAATTATTGGAGGAAAAGATGAAAAAACTTATTCTATTTATCGCCTTTCTGGCTTTTCTCTTTTTTTCGGGAAATGTTTTTGGGGCAGATTGGAATTTTTATGGGAGTGCCAGGGTCGCCACCTTTTATGAAGACGTGGACGACGGAAGCACATCAGCAACAAATTTGGATTTCGAGCTTCAGGGAAATTCGCGCATCGGGGCGCACATCAAAGTCAACGATGAGCTGGTGGCCCGGTTTGAATATGGCGCCAGCGGAGGTAATGTCAACCTAAGACACCTTTATGGGGAATGGAATTTCGGACAGGGAAAACTTTTGATTGGCCAAACAGATTCTCCACTGAATTTTTCATTAAGCAACCAAGTGTATGGGACTGATGCCAACATGGATCCTTACGGGCATGTGGATGCCAAACGCCAGCCCATGATCCAGTTGACATTCGGCAACTTTAAGATTGCTGCCATTGAACAGGATACAAGCGCCTTGAACGTGGTAAACAGCAGTGAAGAGACCAAGCTGCCAAAGCTGGAAGCCAAATACCGGTTTTCCATGGACAGCGCATTTGTTGAACTTGCCGGAGGATATCAAACCTATGAGCTGACAGATACCGCAACATCAAGAGAATACGATGTAGATTCTTACATCCTGGCAATTGGCGGCCAATTCCAAGTGGGTCGTGCCTATCTTGGCGGCGATATCTGGGTCGGCCAGAATGTAGGACCCTATAATTTTAACTGCTCTCCGGACGGAGATCCCATGGTTATAGGTAATTCTTTGGCCGATAATGATGCTTACGGCATGATGGTTGCCGGTGGTTTTAAGCTGAATGAAACCTTCACCTTTGAGGCGGGAGCAGGATATGTATCTGCTGAGGTGGACAATGCTGCCTATGAAGAGGACGACACTACGACCTACTATGTTCAGTCTACGATCACCCTGGCTCCGGGTGTAATTGTTGTACCTGAAATCGGCTTGATTGATCTGAACGATGACAAATCTGGCAATGATGAGGGCGATACCGTGTATGCCGGTGCCAAATGGCAGATAAACTTTTAGTGGGAACAGCTATACTTTAGATCCCCACGTTCAACTACAAAAAAATGTAATCCCCGGTTTATTCTAGTATTCCGGGGATTACATTTTATTATTCTGAAGCAATTTTCAAAATAAAATTCCTATTGGCCCTGGTGAACTAGGACATCTCATATACAAATACCGGCCCGTTTATTCTAAGAAGTGGCTGCCGAATTTTTTCCAAAAATCCGCCTGATGCCATCTTCTCAGAACAAACGAGCCTAAATGCTCAAACGGCATCCATCTTCTAAAGGCTAAAGTCATCTGCCCAGGCGGCAAATCTTCGCGCATGTCCTTGATTGATGTTTTCCAGTTCTCTAATGATTTTTTCCCGGGTCATGATTTTATTTCTGTTCTTGGGGCTTTTTGAAAAGAACTTATCTGCACAGCAAATTATTTTTTCTTCAAGGGAAACTGGCACCATTTCTCTGTGTGGCAGTGGCAGACCTGCATCCATAATATTTTCCAAAGTGATGCCGGCCCCTGTATGCCGTTCGGCCACAAAACCATAAGACTCATGCAGCCCCAGGCTGTCCAGAAGCTCTCTGCCTAAATAACCGTGACAGATATAAGGCAGCGTTCCCTTACACCCAATGGCAGGGGCATGAGTTTTAAAAATGCCAATATCATGCAGCATTGCTGCCTTTTCAATAAAGTCAAGATCCGGGCTCAAGTGAGCTGGAAGACCTTTTGCAATTTCAAGACTCTTTTGGGCCACTTGACGGCTGTGTTCCACCAGCACATTGTATAGATCAGATCCTGGCTGGTAGAACTCTCTAATGATTAATATGGGATCCACGCAAGTCTTTTACTTTTTTAGATCCGGATCAGGTATTAGGAATTTGTTGAACCGGATAAAAGCACTCCTTCGATGAACGGATCCAAGTCCCCGTTTAGAACCCTGTCCACGTCTCCGATCTCAAGGTTGGTTCGATGGTCCTTTACCATTCTGTATGGGTGCAGAACATAAGATCTGATCTGGCTGCCCCATGCAATGTCATCCTTGCCGTCATGCAGACTTTGCATTTTCTCATCCTGTTTCTGCTTTTCAAGCTGGTAAAGCCTGGATTTGAGAACCTTCATGGCAATTTCTTTATTCCGGTGCTGGGAGGGTTCCTGCTGGCATTGCACCACAACTCCTGTTGGCAGATGGGTAATACGAACGGCTGAGCTTGTTTTATTTACATGCTGGCCGCCTGCACCACTGGCACGGTAAACATCGATTCGCAAATCACTTTCTTCAACATCAATATTGATTTCGTCTTTGATTTCCGGATAGACAAAGACAGCTGCAAATGAGGTTTGACGTTTTCCCCCTGCATTAAATGGAGAGATTCTAACCAGGCGGTGAACCCCGGATTCTACTTTCATGAAGCCAAAGCAGTTATGGCCGGTCACATGTAGGGTGGCTCCTTTTATTCCTGCTTCATCGCCAACCTGGTAATCAATGACCTGGCATTTATACCCTTTTTTATCGATCCAACGGGTATACATTCTGAAAAGCATTTCCGTCCAGTCCTGGGAATCCGTGCCTCCGGCGCCGGCATTGATGGAGACGATGGCATCCCTGGCATCATCCTCACCGTCAAGGGTGACTTCCACGGAGAATTTTTTCACTTTTTGTTCAAGCCCGGTAAGCAAATCAGCAGCTTCCTGCTCGATTTCCTTATCTGATTCTTCCCTGGCCAGCTCTAAAAGCACTTCAGCATCTTCTATTTCTGTAAATATGGCCTGGCAGGTATCGATAAGGCCGGATATGGTGGTGCGCTCTTTTAAAAGGCGGGTGGCGTTGTCGGCATCGTTCCAGAAATCCTCCCTGGCAATGAGCAGTTCTAATTCCCGAAGCCGCTTTTCCTTTACAGGAAGGTCAAAGATACTCCTTTAGCCGATTGGCTTTAGCAGTAATGGAAGAAATGATTTGTTTAAATTCTACACTCATTGTCAGGGTCTCCTAAATTTATTTTTAATGCTTTTTACCATAAAACTCAAACCCAATGCAACCAGTGCAGCTATGCCGATGATGTCACCATGCCGGGTAAAAAATGTTGTCTGCTTTATGGCCGGAACCTTGCGCGCCAGGGCTGCAGGTGTGAAAAGCTGAGTTCTGGCAATGATTTTTCCTGAAGGGTCAATGAATCCTGATATACCGGTGTTGGCGGCCCTGACCAGGCTGCGTCTGTTCTCCACGGCCCTGAGCACTGCAATCGAGAAATGCTGTTCCGGTGCAGAAGTTCTGCCGAACCAGGCATCGTTGGTCATAGTGGTCAGAATATCGGCACCGTTTTGAACAAATGTCCGGGAAATGTCTGAAAAGAGAATCTCAAAACAGATGAGAACACCTGTTTTATGAGAGCCGAATTCCAGGGGAACCATTCCGGTTTTTCCTTTTGAAAAATTGCCGGCTTCTGTTGTCAGTTTGTCAATAAACCAGAGAATTTCCTGAAAAGGAACATATTCGCCAAAAGGGACCAGGTGGGTTTTATCGTAGGTGCCTTGTACCATGCCAAGTGGGGTGAGCATATAAGCGCGGTTGTAATACCTAAACTTTTCATTTGCTGGCTCTGCGGCCGGACTGCCTATAAGAAAGTGGGTTTTAGCCTGCCTGACCAATGCATCCACCCGGCTGGAGTAAACCCCTTCTCTTGCGTAATAAAAGGGAAGGGCTGTTTCAGGCCAGATGACAAGATTCGAAGGCAAGACTGTTTTTGACAAAGCAGTATACTGGTCAATTGTAAAGGTTTTAAACGCTTTATCCCATTTTTTATCCTGTTCGATATTGCCCTGGATCACAGAGATTGATGGGTGGGGTGCATCTTGTATCCAATGCTTGACTGTTTTTAAACGCAAGTAACCGTATAAAAGAGCCCCGAAAATCAAAAAAAGTGTTACAGCAACTGATATGAAAGCCTGTCTTTTTTCAATGCTTTTTGATCTGAGAGCAGTCCAAAGCAGTGTGAGACTACCGTTAACAGCAACAACTAAAAACGAAATCCCCAATACTCCGGTAAGGTCAGCCGACTGGATCAACAATGAGTTGGTATACTGGCTGTATCCGAGCACACCCCAGGGAAATCCTGTCAGGGCATGGGTTCGGATGAATTCCAGCCCGATCCATACTGTTGCCCCCCAAAAAGGAGTAAGAAAAGGGTGTGGGGCCGGCATCCACTTCATAATAAACGCAAACGCACCAATATAAAACGCCAGGTAAATGGTCAAAAGCAACAGGCTTGCAACGGCCAGAACCGGATGGAGTTTTCCGAATACTGTCAGAGTGGGAACAATCCAATAAATCAGTGTCAGGTAATGGGCAAGCCCGGCCAGGAGACCAGCATAAAACGCCTTCTTTGGTGCCATGTCCTTTAGTGCAGTCCAGAAAGGTACTAAAGCAACAAAAGCAAGCGGGTATAACCCTGTGTCAGGGAAGGCTGTTGTGAGCAGAAAACCGCTGACCAATGCTGGAAAATAGGGAAATAAAATGGACAATCTGGGTAAAAAAAACATTTTTTTCCGAGCCTTAGTAAAAAAAGTCTGCTATACTTAGCAAACATTCTTAGTTCTCGTCAATTTCTGAAGAAGGGTACGAACGCTTTTTATGGCACAGGGGTATCATAGTAAAGTTGTGGTGCAAAGGGACATCCAAAAGGATTCGGTCCCTTTTGTTTCATCAGGACTCCCTTCCCAGGATGAAATGTATGCTGTTCTTACACAGAGCCCGGTTGGAATATGCATTATAAAGAAACGAGGAATCATACATTGGGCCAATCCTGCCTGCTATAATATGACCGGCCACGAGGTCGGCAGCCTTGAAGGCCAATCCATCAGCTCTTTATATCCCACATCAAAAGAATATGAACGTATTGACCGGCTTCTGGTCGATAAATTAAAACGGGATGGAAAAGCCGTTACAGATACCCGGCTTTCCAGAAGTGACGGAACGGCATTTGACTGCCGGGTAAGGGCGTCAAGACTGGATCCGCATGATCCTGCCAAGGGCATGCTGCTTACAGTCTCAGATATCACCGAAATTAAATCCGGTCAGATCCGTAAACAACAAGCGCACAAAATGGAAGCTATCGGCACCCTTGCCGGTGGCATCTCTCATGATTTCAATAATTTGCTTATGGGTGTTCAAGGACATTTGTCCCTGATGCGCATTAACGTGAATGAACCGGAAAAAATAGGCCACCATATTTCTCAGATGACTCGGCTTGTGGAGACTGCCGCAGAGCTTACCGGCCGGCTTTTAGGCTTTGCCAGGGGTGGGAAATACCAGATTACGGCACTGGATATTAATCAACTGATTGGTATGGCGCTCAATATTTTCCAACCGGACAGAAAAGATCTTGCAATACGGGAAAACCTTGCACCAGAATTATTTGCCGTCAACGGGGACCATTCCCAGTTGGAGCAGGTCTTGCTTAATCTCATGGTCAATGCATCCCAAGCCATGGTCGATGCGGGTACACTTACCATTGAGACAAGGAATGTGTTTGTTGAGCAAGTTCATAACTATCACTTTGAGATCAAGCCGGGACCCTATGTTGAAATCCTGATCAAAGACACAGGTATCGGAATGGATGAAGCTACCCAGAAAAAGATCTTTGATCCGTTTTTTTCCACTAAGGAACCTGGAGATAAAAAAGGCAGAGGTCTGGGCTTATCAACGGTTTTTGGTATTGTAAAAAACCATGGTGGATTCATTACCGTTGAAAGTAAAAAAGGGGAAGGGGCAATTTTCAGGGTTTGCCTGCCGGGGTCTGATGAGATTCTTGATACCGATGGGTTGGAAAATGGCGTCGGCCTGGATCAAATGCCAAAAGGCAACGAAACCGTTCTCATTGTAGATGATGAAGAGGAAGTATTGCGCCTGGGTAGGGATTTTCTTGAAAAACTGGGATATGAAGCATTGCTTGCACGCAACGGTCTTGAGGCCATTGAAACGTTTAGAAGCCTTAAAGGGGAGATCTCCCTTGTCGTGTTGGACCTGATAATGCCCATCATGGACGGCAAAGAAACCTTTAACCAAATCCGTAATTTAGATCCAAGCATAAAAGTTCTTGTTTCCACCGGGTATAATGTGGATGAAGAGGTGGAAACTCTTTTAAACAAAGGGTGCCATGGATTTTTGCAAAAACCCTTTTCCATGGACAAATTCTCAAGGGTGATTCGTGAAATTATAGACCGGCCACCCTGTTGATCCGGTCTGTTTTGTCGGTAAATGATTCATTTTTAAGGGCAATTTTTTATAGCGCTTTACAAGGCCCCGGCCAGATGGTATTTTTACAGGATCGATCGCAAGATCGTTTAACAGCAGCGCAAGCGCCATTATCAGGAGCGTTTTATGGAACATATAGAGATTCGATTTGGGGATCATATTGAAACATCAGCCACAGAGGAAAAGTCTTTTGAGGAGATGTTTCAATCCGTAAATCCCATGTTCTGTTTTTCAAAACGGGTCTGGAAACCCCAGATGGATATTTTTGAAACAAGGGACGAAATCATTATCCAGGCTGAAATGGCAGGGGTCCGGCAGGAAGATATGGTTATTGAACTATCTAATAAGGCCGTAAAAATATCAGGCACCCGGAAAAGCAGCCAGCCCGATCCTACCGCCACCTACAGGTTGGCTGAAATCCAGTTCGGCCAGTTTGAACGTGTGCTTTACCTGCCAAGCGTGATAGACGTTGAGCGGGTTTCCGCCACATTTTCCAGCGGCTTTCTTGAGTTAAAGCTTGGAAAATTACTTAGAAAGAACATTAAACAAAAACAGAATGTGTCTATTGATTTTCTATAAGGAAAACGAATGGATGACTTAAGACATCCCTCTGTCCCCATCAGTACCGACGACATTCCAGACACCCTTCCAATCCTTCCCATTGTGGATACCAATTTATTTCCCAAGATGGTATTGCCCCTGGTTTTGATTCAAAAAGAGGCCATTGACCTTATAGATGAGGCCATGGCCGGAAATCGGATGCTCGGGCTGCTGTTATCCAAACGGTCGGATATAGATTCAAAGCACACGGCAGATGATCTTCACCGTATTGGTACTGTCGCCATGATTCTAAAAATGTCCAAGATGGAAGATGAAAAAGCACAATTGCTTATCCAGGGCCTGAACCGGTTCCGGGTGGTGGATTATCTTCAAGGGCGTCAGTATATGCAGGCCCAAATTTCTGTGCTCAAAAGCCGGAATGCAGACAGGAACAAAGAGAATCGGGCCCTGATGACCAATATTGTAGAGCAGTATGAGAAAATTGTTGAACTGTCTCCGGGACTTCCTTCTGAAATGGGACATATGATCAAGTCCCTCCAAGAGCCAAATGTGCTTGCCGACATGGTAGCCTCCACCATCAATGCACCTGTAAAAGAAAAGCAAAATGTCATAGAGCTTTTAGACGTCAACCTGCGGTTAAAAAAAGTGACCCGCCTGGTAAACGATCAGCTTGAAATCCTTGAAATGGGTTCCAAAATCCAAAGTCAAGTCAAGGAAGACATGGACAAGCGGCAGCGGGAGTATTACCTGCGCCAGCAGCTTAAGGCCATTAAAGAGGAACTGGGGGAAACAGAGGAAGAAAGTGTTGAGATACGGGAATACAGAACCCTGATCAAAGAAAAACAACTGCCTGAAGAAGCGAGCAAAGAAGCGGAAAGAGAACTTCAGCGCCTGGGACGAATGCATCCTTCATCTTCGGAATATGTGGTGGCCTCCACCTACCTGGACTGGTTGACTACCCTGCCGTGGAATGAGTACTCAAAAGACCGATTGGATATTAAAAAGGCCAGAGGGGTTCTGGATCAGGATCATTACGGCCTTGAAAAGCCTAAAAAACGCATCTTGGAATACTTGGCTGTCCGTAAACTTAAAAAAGATTCCAAAGGGCCGATTCTTTGTTTTACCGGTCCACCCGGAACAGGGAAAACCTCTTTGGGCCAGTCCATTGCAAGGGCTTTGGGCCGTGAATTTGTCCGCATTGCCTTAGGCGGTGTCAGGGATGAAGCCGAGATCCGGGGACACAGAAGAACCTATGTGGGGGCGCTGCCAGGCAGGATTATCCAGCACTTGAGAAAGGCTGGTAAAAAAAATCCTGTTTTTATGCTGGACGAGATTGATAAGGTGAATTCATCCTATCACGGCGATCCGTCCTCTGCGTTGCTGGAAGTTTTGGACCCTGAGCAGAACCATACCTTTCTCGACCATTATCTGGATGTGGCGTTTGATCTGTCCGATGTCATGTTCCTGACCACAGCCAATGTGCTTCATACCATCCCGGCACCCTTACGGGACAGGATGGAAGTCTTGGAGTTAAACGGCTATACACAAGAAGAGAAATTGAGAATAGCCACCCGCTATCTGATTCCCAGGCAAAGGGAGGCCAACGGCCTTAATTCAGGGCAGATTAAAATTACAAAAGGGGCAGTCAAAAGAATTATTTCAGGGTATACCCGGGAATCCGGACTGCGTAACCTGGAACGCCGTATCGGTGCTGTCTGCCGTGGTGTAGCTGCCAAAATTGCTGAAGACGAAGTAGAAAGTCTCACCATAGGTCAAAAGGAAATTCCTGAATACCTTGGTCCTATCCAGAATATGCCGGATATGGCAAAACGCATCAAGGTACCCGGTGTGGTGGTGGGTCTGGCATGGACCCCTGTTGGTGGTGAGGTCCTTTTTGTTGAGGCGGTTGCCATGAAAGGCGGCAAAGGGTTGACCCTGACCGGCCAGCTTGGGAATGTCATGAAAGAATCCGCGTCTACGGCTTTAAGCTTTATCCGGTCCAATGCCAAACGGTTGTCTGTGGATGAGACTTTTTTTGATACCCATGATATTCATGTCCATGTGCCTGAAGGGTCTATCCCAAAAGATGGGCCTTCTGCCGGGGTGACCATGCTGACAGCATTGGCATCATTGATTACCAAAAGGAAAGTAAAGCCAAGACTGGCCATGTCCGGTGAAATAACCCTAAGGGGCGAGGTATTGCCTGTAGGTGGCATTAAGGATAAGGTCATTGCTGCACACAGGGCCGGCATACGGCGGTTAATTCTGCCCCAATGGAACGAAAAAGACATGGAAGATGTACCAGACCATATTCAATCGACTATGGAATTCTTTTTTACCGATAAAATGGAAGATGTCCTCGATATCGCGCTGCAATAAATGATGAATATTAAAACTGCCCGCTTGACCCGGATTCTGATTTTTTTACTCACCAGCCTTGGCCTTGTCCTTGGCGGGTGCTCAACCAAAACCTATGATACAAGCCATAGGCCTCCCACAAAGACAAAAAAGAAAACCCCATATCAATCCGGTAAAACCCCTGCCACACAGCGGCCGTATACCATTGCGGGGAAACAGTATTATCCTCTGGCCTCCGCCCAAGGGTATGTGGAAAAGGGCAAGGCATCCTGGTATGGCAAGAAATTTCACGGTAGAAAGACTTCCAACGGTGAAATCTATAACATGTACGCCATGACAGCTGCCCACAAGACATTGCCAATGAACACCTGGGTGAGGGTTGAAAACCTTGAGAACGGCAGGCAGATTACCGTAAGGGTCAATGACCGCGGGCCTTTTGTTGCCGGCAGGATTATTGATCTGTCATATACCGGTGCCAAAAAAATCGGTATGGTGGGGCCGGGTACTGCCCGGGTCAGGGTTACGGCATTAGGACAGGCTACCTCCTATTCAAAAAAAGACAATACCCCTGTGGCATTCAAGCCTGTGGATTATTGGAAAGGAAATTTTACGGTACAAGTTGGTGCATTCAAAGTTAAAACCAATGCTGAGAAATACCGCGACAAACTTTCCCGCAAATATATCAATTCCCATATTGTTCCTTATGAGGATTACAGGGGCCAGTTCTTCAGGGTACGGATCGGCAGGTTCAAGAACCTGAATGATGCGGTAAAATTCAGTGAGCAGCTGACAGTTGAAGGGTTTGGTCACACCTTTGCCGTTGCCGAGTAAGATAAGGCTTAAATACCATGGCATATACTATTTTTTTGGACCGGGACGGGGTTATTAACCAGGATTCTCCTGCCTATATAAAGTCTCCTGACGAGTTCCATTTTATTCCCAATAGCCCAGAAGCCATTGCTTTGTTAACCAGCCATGGATTTGAGGTGATTCTGATTACCAACCAGTCTGCTGTGGGCCGTAAAATGATTACCCGGGCGACGCTGGATGCAATTTTTGACAAATTGACTGCAGGAGTTGAACAGGCCGGCGGCAGGATCAAGGATATATTTTTCTGCCCTCATACCCCTGATGCCGGATGCGACTGCCGCAAACCTTTGCCCGGATTGATTCATAAGGCTGTTGACCGCTATGGTATTGATCCGGCAGCTTCTCTTATGGTGGGGGATTCAGCCAAGGATATCGAATGCGGGATCGCTGCAGGGTGTAAAACCATACTGGTTAAAACCGGAAACGGAAGAAAAGCTGCCGCATATCTTAAAGAAAAGAACATATCCCCGGATCTGATCTCAACAGATCTTTTTGATGCAGCCCAATGGATCATCGCTAATATCGCCCCGTGTTGAAAGTTTTCCCATGATTACCATTAAAGGCACCCTGTCACGCATCACCTTTCAAAATCCGGACAACCATTATACGGTGTGCCGGGTGCGGGTGCCCAAGGTGTTGGAACCCATTATTGTTGTGGGGCATTTGGCCGGAGTGGCTGAAGGCGAACAGCTCAGTCTGAAAGGGTCATGGACCTCCCATCCAAAATACGGAGATCAGTTTAAGGCTGAGACCTATGAGGTCACGCTGCCTTCCACAGTGGCCGGGATAAGAAAATATCTGGGCTCCGGTTTGATCCGGGGTATCAGCCAGTATCTGGCAGATAAAATTGTGGACACTTTTGGAGATCAGACACTTGAAGTTATAGAAAATGAACCGGATCGTCTTCTGGATGTCCACGGCATCGGCAAAACCAAAAAAAATCTCATCGAGAAAGCCTGGAATGCCCACCATTCGGTACGGCGGGTGATGGGGTTTCTCCAGAAAACAGACATTGGTGTGGCCCGGGCCGGTATTATTTTAAAGACTTATGGAGATAAAGCCCTTGAGGTGCTGGAAACAGATCCTTTCCGGATTGCCCAGGATATCCCTTCAATTGGGTTCAGGGCCGTGGACAGCCTGGCTAGAACATTCGGCATTGACAAAGATGACACCACCCGGCTGGGTGCCTGTATTGTCTGCCGCTTACTTGTCCAGGAGCAGGACGGACATGTTTATGCCCAAAAAGAAACCCTGATCCGGGATTGTGCCAGGTGGGCCGGTGTGAAGGCAGACCTGTTTGATCCGGTTCTGGCAGACCTTACAGAGAAAAACGAGATTAAAGTCGAAGAAGACCGGGTATATCTTGACCGGCTTCACAGGGCTGAAGCCGGTATTGGCAGGCGTATCAGCGCTCTTTTGTCCATACCTGTCCCTGAGTTTAAAATCAACCCGGATCAGATCATGGAAGAGGTTTTGTCCACTCTTGCTGTCCGCCTGTCTGACGAGCAACTGGATGTGGTTACCAGAATTCTTGAGCAAAAAATTTCAATTATAACCGGCGGCCCAGGTACTGGAAAGACCACACTGGTAAGAGCGTTGTGTGCGGTTTTCAAAAGGCTTCGTTTGAAAGTTGTATTAAGCGCGCCCACCGGGAGGGCAGCACGCCGTTTGTCAGAAGTGACCGGTAAAAAAGCCTCGACTTTGCATAAGCTTTTAGGGTTTGACCAGGAAACAGGGACATTTGGAAGGAACTTTGCAAATCCGTTGGATCTGGATTTATTTGTGGTAGACGAAGCCTCCATGGTGGACACATACCTAATGTACCGCCTGGTTGAAGCGATGCCGCCAATGGCAAGCCTTATCCTGGTGGGAGATACGTTTCAGCTGCCATCCGTGGGGCCTGGAAATGTTTTGTCCGACATCATTGATTCCGAAAGGGTGGAGGTATTTTCCCTTACCGAAATATTTCGTCAGGCCCAGGAAAGTCCCATAGTAATTCATGCCCACAGCATCCGTAACGGCCTGATGCCTGATGTTAAAGCAGCCAAGCCTGATACGGCATCCGAGTTTTATTTTATTGAGAATCAGGACCCGGCGCGAGTTGTGGAGACTATTTCAGAGCTGTGCGCCACAAGGATTCCAAAAGCATTTCCCCATATCCAGGAAGTCCAGGTTCTCACCCCCATGCACAGGGGAGAGGCCGGCACTATCAACTTAAACCAGCAGCTTCAGACTGTTTTGAACGATACGCCAGGAGGCATAGAGTCCCACGGCCATACCTTTAAGGTCGGGGACAAGGTGATGCACCTGAAAAACAACTATGAAAAAGAGGTGTTTAACGGGGATATAGGAAGGGTCATTGAAGCGGATAAGTCTTTGGGTCAGGTACAGGTTGATTATGACGGCAGGATCGTCATCTATGAACTGCTTGAGTTGGATGAACTCACCCTGGCCTATACCATTTCCGTTCACAAGTCCCAAGGGTCTGAATATGATGCAGTCATCATTGCACTGACTACGGCCCATTTTCCTTTGCTTCAGCGAAACCTGTTGTATACAGCCATGACCCGTGGAAAACACCTTGTCATAATCGTTGGTTCCAGCAGGGCCTTTGAGATCGCATTTGAAAACAATAAAACCGCCCTCAGATTGTCAGGACTCAAAGAAAGGTTGAAACAAGTACAATGAAAAAAATAGTTCTCATACTAGCCTGTTTGACTATTGTCGGTGCTGCCGGATTACCTTTTGTCAACGGCATGATCATGGAGCGGGTACTTACCCGGTCCTTTGAAAATATCAACCGGGTAAACGAAAATTCAGGTTCCAGGGTGAAAATGCAAATCCTGGAATACAACCGGGGAGTATTTGATACAACTGTTGAATGGCGTATTGATCTTGGAACCACTCCGGTGTCCGGTAATGCCACCGAGGTGGTGCTCGTTGAACGTGCCAGGCATGGATTTTTAGGTATCACCTCTCAAACCAGTCTTGAACAAAATCAATGGTATATGGACTGGGTCAATACCAAGCTGGGGGGAAAAAATCCGTTAACTATCCAGACCCGGTATTCTGCATCCGGTGATTTAAGCTCCAGAATTATCCTGGATGAGTTTGCAATGCAAACAAAGGATAATCCATTACGGATCGGCTCCCTAAATGCATTGATTTCAACAGATGACACGTTTGAAACCCTTACTGTAAAAGGCCGTTGGAACGGGCTTTTTGAAGGAGAACAAAACGGAGTGGGCCCGATTGAGTTTGAAAGTGCTCACCTCCGGATAACAGATCTGATCTGGACCGGCAAAGGTGCCATATCAATTGGCCGCATTAAAGCCGATCAAAAGGATAAAAGTATTGTCCTGGATAACCTGACAGCCTCCTTTGATGTGACGGCTTCTCAGGATAAGAAAAACATGAGCACGGGGATGGTCGTGAACATAGACGGCATCAATTTGGATAATACCACTTTAGATAACTGGTCTGCAGGGATTCGGATCAATCAAATCGATATTGCGGCATATGAAGAGTTGTTTTCCCTTTATGCAAAAGTCATTAACCAGTCCATGGATGAACTGAGCACACAGGGAAAAACATCTGAAGAGGTTCAGGAAATAATGAAGCGGGCCATGGCCCAGAACTCCCCCAAGGCCATGGCTGCCCTTGAAAAGATGATGAAAAAGGGGTTTGGTATTCAGGTTGAAAAATTGGATATTGAAATGCCACAAGGGAAAATAAAGGGCAGCATGGATGTTGCTTTGAAACAGGATGTGTCTGCTGTGCAGCTTTTTCTTCTTGCTATGCAGCCTTCCCAGGCTCTGGAGATTTTTTCGTTAAGCGCTGAACTTGATATCCCCGAATCCCTTATCGGCGAGCGCCCGGATCTGACTACACCAATGTTCCCGGGTATGGCGACCGGGATTTTTATAAGAAAAGGCAATTATCTACACCACGAATCTCAAATTATAAATGATAAATTGCTTCTTAATGGTCAAGAGGTTATTTTGGATCGTTAGGACATTATTGCCTGCGAAAAAATGGTGTGTGAAAATAGTTCATTCCAAATTTATTGAACTTGCAAACAAAACCTCACTGCCGTATCATAACCATATTCTAATTATCTGGTTCATCGCAAAGCGGATACAAGTCCATTGGAGGCGCATGGGAAGACGTTGCAATCTTTCGTCAGCATGGGTGAAAAGCCTTATTGTCTTGATGTGTTGCATATGCTGGAGCCTAATTGATTTTCAGCAAGTGTATGCACAGGAAGGATCTTTTACTCCTAAAAGGGTACTCCTGCTCAATTCTTATCATAAAGGCTATTTATGGAGTGATGAGATCACAAGAGGGATAGAAGAGACATTTTCCGGGTATCCAGTAGAATTGCATATTGAATACATGGATACCAAACGGCAATTTGGAAATCTTTACCAGACATACCTGAGCAGGCTTTTGTCATTGAAACATTTGAAGCATGACTATGATGCGGTAATCACATCTGATGACAATGCATTTGACTACTATATTGAAAATAAAAATATTCTAACCGGTGACACAAGCCCTCACATCTTCTGCGGGGTAAATTACCTGGAACCGGCCAGGATTAAACGTATTTCAAATGTAACCGGTGTTAATGAAAAGGCAGACATTGTTGCTAACATTGAGCTGATAAGACGGTTTCACCCCAATACGGATAAGATCTTGATAATCACAGACAATACCACCACTGGAAAATCCGTTCAGAAAGAAGTGATCGGATTGATGCAAAGAGATTGGGGGGCCCTGACCATTGATATGGTTTATGACCTTTCCCTGGAAGACTTGGGAAAGCGGTTAAAAGGTGTAGGGCCTAATACGGTTGTTCTCTATACCTTTTTTTTCCGGGACAACACCCACCGGTTTATTGAGTATGATATGTCTGTTCGATTTGTTAAAGAAAATACAACAGCACCTGTTTATTGCTCCTGGAGTTTCGCATTTGGCAGCGGTGCGGTCGGTGGGTACATGGTTGATGCATTTGGGCAAGGCGTTGCTGCAGCCCAACAGGCGTTGCAACTTTTTGAGGGTGAATCTATTGAAAATATTCCTGTTAAGTGGATGACCCCAATTGTTCTCCGTCTGGATTACAGAGAATTGAAACGCCTGGGATTATCTTTGGAAAATGTGCCTGGTGATGCAGAAATTTTGTTCCGGCCAACCTCGTTTTATTCAAAGTATAAAATACTTATTCGAAATCTTGCTCTTGGGCTTGTTCTTCTTATCATCGCCTTTATAGTGGCTCTGCTAGGCCTGGTAAAGGCAAAAAGATCTGAAAATAAAATGTTTCGGTCCAGGGAAAACCTTCGCACCACCCTTCATTCAATCGGTGATGCAGTCATTGCTACAGATTCAAAAGGACATGTTACTCAAATGAATCCGGTTGCCCAAAAAATCATTGGCTGTTCAGTTGAAGATGTTTTGGGCCATCCACTTGACTCAGTTTTTACAATTGTTAATTCAGAGACGCGAGAGCCGATAGAAAGTCCGGTAAAAAAGGTTCTTGAACAGGGACATGAAGTTGGATTGGAAGATCATTGTGTATTGATTTCACTAAAAGGCAAGGAGTACCAGATCGCCGACTCTGCTTCGCCCATAAGGAGCAAGGAGGGAAATCTTGAAGGTGTTGTTTTGGTTTTCAGGGATGTAACTGATGAGTATGCCCTTTATAAATCTTTACAAAAAAGTGAAACTCTCCATCGGAATTTATTTGAAAAAGCCAATGATGCCATATTTATACTGGAAAAAAGCTCTGGGAAATGCCTGGATGCGAACCAGGCAGCACAGCAAATAACCGGCCGTACATTAGAAGAACTTAAAGAAATGACCATCCAGGACCTTTCTTTTGAGAGTGCTAATAAGTGGCTGTCTTTTGAAAAGCAAGGAGAGCAGACAATAGATCTGGGCCAAGTTGAGTATTCTTCTTTGGACAATACCCGGAAGGTGGCCCAGGTCAGTTCTGTTTTGATTGATGAGAATACTGTTGTAGGGATCGCAAGGGATATTACACATGATCTTGAAATGGAACATCAACTGAGGCAGTCTCAGAAAATGGAAGCCATTGGCACTCTGGCAGGTGGAATTGCCCATGATTTTAATAATATTCTTTCAGGAATTTTCAGTTTTGCCCAGCTTGCCCAGATGAATCTGGATGAACCTGAAAAGGCTGAAAAAAATATTATCCGGATTACTGACGGAGCCAAGCGGGCAACAGACCTGGTCCAGCAGATTCTAACGTTTAGCAGGCATACTGAGCTTAAAGTCAGCCATGTTTATTTATATCTTATTGTAAAAGAAGCCATAAAATTTTTGCGTTCCTCAATCCCGACTTCCATCGATATAAAGCCAAACATCGTTTCTAAAGCTGGTGTAATGGCCGATCCCACACAAGTCTACCAGGTGATAATGAACCTTTGTACCAATTCATATCATGCCATGCGGGAAACCGGAGGAAGCATTAAGGTCTGTCTTGAAGATACCGTGTTAGAATCCGGCCATATGACACCCGGGGCAGAAAATTGTCCGGCCGGGCCTTATGTTATGCTCACTATTACAGATACAGGTCATGGTATGGATGAGCAAACTTTGGCCAGAATTTTTGATCCCTACTTTACCACTAAAAAGAAAGGAAAAGGGACAGGTCTTGGATTGTCTGTTGTTGACGGCATCATCAAAAAGCACAATGGGTTCATAACTGTTTCCAGTCAGGTGAACCATGGAACCAAGTTTCGGGTGTTCTGGCCGGTGGCAGACATGGAGCACAAAAAGGACGAGCCTAAACATGAGACAGAAGAGTCAATGGATGGTTCAGGACATATCCTCGTAGTAGATGACGAAAAAGGTATTTTAAAGGCTGTAAAAGCGCTTTTGGAAAGGCGGGGATATACCGTTACCACAATGGAGGATCCCATATCTGCCCTGAGTAACTTTGAGGATGATCCTTACAGATTCGATCTGATTATAACAGATATGACCATGCCTAAGATGACAGGTGCCCAACTGGTAAAGAAAATATTTAGATTTCGGAAGAACGTTCCTGTTATCCTGTGCACTGGTTATTATGAAACTCTTTCAGAATCCGCCGTAACTGAAATGGGTATCGGCAAATTTTTACAAAAACCTGTTATGCCAAAAGACCTGTATAAAGCGGTTTGGGATATGCTGAACCCTTGATTAAGTTAGTTAGTATCTTAATCCATTCAAATGGTAGTCTTTATGTGGACAGCCCTATTTCTATCTGTCTTTATTTATACTTCAATACGATATTATGTTTCTTCAGGGTGGTCTCCACTGCCCGGTTCAGGGCGCCGATGCTGACGTTGGATACAAATGTATTGCCTTCTGTCCGAATCCGTATTCCTTGCACATTGTTCTTTGTAAGTTTCAGCAGTACGCCGAGCCCAAATGTTTTTTTTACCTGAAATTTGTCTTCTATATATTGCATGGCCTGTTACCTCTCAGCCTTATAGTCGTTTGTTACATTAAATAATTACAAAATTTTATCTCGGGTGCCTTGATGCAGATCAAGAATCGTTTTTTTCTTTATATGAATGCCATCTTATTATCGAAATAAAATACTTGAATGCAATCAAAGATCTCCGGTTTGGCCTTTTCCATGGCTTTGACTGGTTGTTTTCAAAGTATAGGCTTTCATAAGTCGAATATCGTCCTTGCTGAAATTGCGAAAATAGAATTTAATCGTCAAAGCGACTTGTGTTGTCTTGCCACTAACTATGCAGGCCTTTAAACATCCAACTTGACAGACTTTCTTGTTAAAGATATTCTAATAGTCAATACAGCCAATCATTTGACCAGACGCCATACCAGCCTTAGCGTTGTCCAGAATTTCAACTTGCGATTACCATTAATAGAAAACTGCATTTATTTCCCGATGATATCTAACGGTATAAATTTACTATTGTAATAGCTTATATTTTCTCTGAATGTTTCTCGTCTCCGTATTGGGTGCAAAAATGGCGCTGGAGAGTTCTTTTTTTGTTTAACCCCAAGATAGAAAGGAGGATTTGTCATGCCGGTTAAGTTGAACCACTATTGGACCAACATTCCGGGTAAGAGCAAAGAATATGAGAAATTTTTGATTCGTAAATTTATACCCGGTGTCAACAGCCTTGGCCTCCATACTGTTGCGGTCTGGTCTGTCTTGGTAGGTGCGTACAGTGAAATCGTATTTGAAAATGCCAGCTCCGATCTTGAGATAATTGAAAAGGCTATGACTAACAAAAAGTACAAGGAACTGAAGGACGGATTGTCCCAATTTGTTAAGAATTACAAAACAAAGGTGCTGGTTAAAACCGGTAGAATGGATTCCTATACAATGGATATCCGGGAGGACACCATCAAGTTCAACCAGATGTGGAATATCCAGAGCCATAAAATTGAGGAATATGACAACTATGTTAAACACGAATATTATCCCATTCTTAACGAATTAGGTGTCAGCGTCGCCCGGGAATGGGAAATCCTGATTGGCGACGGTCCGAACATAATTTGTGAGGGACGGGTTTCTGATATTGACAACCTGTTGCGGAACCTGAGGAGCAGCAAATTCCAGAAAGCCAAACGGAAATTAAAAAAGCTCACTGAAAAATACCGCAGCCGCATACTGGTGTTCCATATTCATAAAGTAAAAGGATACAAATCAGAAAGCTATCATATGGTCCATGACATTTAGCATCCTGCCGCTTTATCTGGATAAACACATGAATCCAGAAGGGAGAATGTACTATGGGCAAAAAACGAGTGATGAAAAAAGAAAGACCGGGCAGAGAATCATTTCCGGCATCCCAAGGAAAAGTGAAGAGGGGCTTGCCCTTTGTCTTAACGTTTATGCTCACTTTTTGTTTGTGGATATTTTTTTCAGGAAGATTTGACCTGTTTCATCTTGGGCTTGGAGGTGGGTCCTGCCTGATGGTGTCAGTCCCCGGAAGCAGACTGATTTTTCCGCACGGATTTGGGCTGCTTAGCGCACATACAGGTGTACGGTTTTTAACTTATCTGCCGTGGCTTTTTTTTCAGATTTTCTTGGCCAATCTCCATCTGCTTTACCTCACATTTCACCCCCGTTTGGGAAAACTTATCAATCCAAAGATTATAAGATTTGACACCTGTCTGAAAAGCGATCTGGCCCGGACCACGTTTGCCAACTCCATAACCCTTACCCCCGGGACCATTACCGTTTATGCCGGTGTCATGGGCAGATTTGCCGTTCATTGTATTGATGATCAGTCAGGACAAGCGTTGCCCGGGCTGATGGAAAAGAAAATCTCAAAGGTGTTTGATGAGTGATACGTTTCTTTATGCAGGCATTTATCTGGCAGCGTTGATGCTGCTGCCAACCTACCGCTGCCTTTCCGGTCCAACCGTATTGGATCGTCTTGTCGGGGTAAATGCCATTGGAAGCAAAACCATTGTGATGCTGGTCCTCATCGGTCTGATTTATGAGCGCCTGGACATGTTTTTGGACATTGCCCTTGCATATGCCATGTTAAATTTTATCGCTGTGCTGGCGGCATCCAGGTATTTCCAGAAACAAAAAGGGCTCTATGATGATACCCGGCAAAAGATACACCGGGGGAAACGATGAACATTTTAAGCGGCATACTCATGATCTGCGGGTTGATATTTTTCACCGGCGGTGCCATTGGGATTGTCCGGTATCCGGACTTTTTCTCCCGGCTTCATCCGGCAGGAAAGCTGGATACAGGTGGTCTGGTTATTTTTTTGTCAGGTATCTTCCTTTACACGATTCAGCCAATGACGATCAATGCCGTTATCACATCAATAAAGGTGCTGCTCATCATTGCCTTTGTGTTTATTACAAGTCCGACAGCCATACATGCCATTGTGGATGCGGGGGTGAGAGCCGGATTAAGGCCCTGGGAAAAGGAGGCGGATAAATGATTTGGCAAATCGAATCCATCATACTTGTCCTGGTGCTCTTGTTTGCGGCCGGTGCCCT
>JAKSAU010001014.1 GCA_022361535.1 Desulfobacterales bacterium | reverse complement strand
TGCCACTGAAAGCAAAGCTTAAACTTTATTGTACCGACCCTGAACACGAAGATTTCGATACAGTTATACAGGATGTATACCTTGGTACAGTGCCTTACATGACAGAAAGAGGTACATATGTTATCAATGGTGCTGAAAGGGTGGTTGTTTCACAGTTACACCGTTCTCCTGGTGTATTCTTTGGACAAAGTTTACATGCCAATGGTACAAAGTTATATTCGGCACGTATCATTCCTTTTAAAGGATCATGGATCGAATTTGCAACTGACATCAATAATGTGATGTATGCTTATATCGACCGTAAGAAAAAATTACCCGTAACCACACTGCTTCGAGCAATCGGTTACGAAGGAGATAAAAACATCCTTGAGATCTTTGATCTTGCAGATGAAATAAAAGTCTCTAAGTCTGGACTAAAAAAATACGTAGGTAGAAAACTGGCGGCTCGTGTGCTAAAATCATGGGTTGAAGATTTTGTTGATGAAGATACCGGTGAGGTAGTTTCAATTGAACGAAACGAAGTAATAATTGACCGTGAAACAGTTTTAGAAGATAGTCATATTGACGAAATAATCGACTCTGGCAGTAAAACGATTCTTCTCCATAAAGAAGGTCAAAACCAGATTGATTATGAAATAATATATAATACGCTTCAAAAAGATCCTTGTAACTCGGAGAAAGAAGCTGTCCTTCATATCTACAGGCAATTGAGAAATTCTGAGCCGCCTGATGAAGCTACAGCTCGCGACGTAATTGATAAATTATTTTTCTCAGATAAGCGTTATGATCTTGGAGAAGTAGGTAGGTATCGAATTAACAAAAAACTGGGATTAGAAATAGACAGTGATGTTAAAGTACTTACCAAAGAGGATATTATTGAGATTATTAAGTACTTAATTGAACTTATTAACTCAAAAACTGATGTTGATGATATCGATCACCTTAGTAACCGTCGTGTGCGTACTGTAGGTGAGCAGTTGTATAACCAATTTGGTGTTGGTTTA
>JAKSAU010000161.1 GCA_022361535.1 Desulfobacterales bacterium | reverse complement strand
TTATCAATAACGAGATCCGCTGTCATTCTAAGATCCGGATGAGCAGGCTTTCCATCAACTATCAACAGTTTTTTCGATTTTTCAATTCGTTCATGGTATGCTTTACATTTTTCATCACCAATATAAAACCAACCATCATTAATCGTAGTATCAGTTTGCCAGGGTAATTCTCTCAAGCTATCTGCCTGACCTTTTTCCATATCAAGTGTTGCAGCTCCTTCAGGGAAACCACGTTTTAGGTTAAGTACACCTTCTAAACGTCCATCATGAGCTTTCATATTCCGGTTGTAAAAATGGGCAGCAACCTTTAAACCATTTTCGCCATAAGGTAAACCCCCATCAAAATATAAAAGGTCTGGTTCATATTTATCAATCAAATCGAGGTGACGTTTCAGGAATTCCTTGCCAAATTCAGGTAAAATCTTTTTTCTATCCTCTGTTCGTTTAAAGTAAAAATCCTCATATTTTGGATCAGCTGAATCATAAGGTACTCCAGCTAATGGCCCTGTGAAGTCTGTAGCTCCCTGGAAAAACACATTCTCATGGCCACCATTAAAGTGAGAAGACACCCCAAACCTCATACCATTATCCTGACAAGCTTTTTTCCACTCACCAATAATATCCCGTTTAGGCCCCATGTTCACCGAGTTCCATTTGTGATGTTTTGAATCCCAGTTGTCAAAATTATCATGGTGAACTGCCATTGGAACAACATACCTTGCACCTATCTTCTTAAAAAGCCTGGCCAGTTTATTTGCATCAAACTTTTCCGCTTTCCACATCGGAATAAAATCTTTATAGCCAAACTTCGTGGGATGACCGTAGTTCTTAACGTGATGATCGTAAACATCAGAACCTTTTTCATTCCAACCAGTGCCCTCTACGTTTTCAGGTTTAGACTGCCAGTACATATATCGACCGTAATGGCCGTTAAAACCAGGTACAGAATTAACCCCCCAGTGAAGGAAGATTCCAAACTTATAATCACGGAACCACTCGGGACATCTATATTGTTTTAATGATTCAAAATCTGGTTTAAACTTCCCTTTCAGGTAATCGATTTCATTGGTTTGCGAAAAACCTAAAGTTGGGCTTAAAAACAAAGCTGTGGATGACATCCCCAGCACTTTGGCAAACTGTCTTCTGGTAATTTTATCTTTCATGTTTTTTTGAAAAAGGTTCTATTTAAAGTTCATTTATATGATTCTATAATAATTGGCATTTTAATTGTCCACGCATAGTTACACGGCACTTCTGAAGCTGTTAACTGAGGAATCTCAATTACAACATTATCGCCTCTTTGTTTCCATTTTAATTTTTTTGAATAGCCTAACATCTCAATTTTTGCACCAGTTTTTAGCT
>JAKSAU010000479.1 GCA_022361535.1 Desulfobacterales bacterium | reverse complement strand
CTGTTGGTGGTGCGGTCTTTGCCGGAGCTGTGACTGCGCCGTGGATGATTACCCTTGTCAACCATACCTTGGGGGAAACCTATGGGTTTTATGTGCCAGTAGCTGTGATGATGGCCTGCGTAAGTATTGCCTATACCTTTGGCGAATCCTTAGGGCGGCTTGCCTGTCTGAGTTTCGGTTGCTGCTATGGAAAACCCCTGTGCCAGTGTTCGCCAAGAACACAAAAACTTTTTTCCCGTTTCAATGTAGTTTATACCGGGAAAACCAAAAAAGTGTCCTATGCCTCGGGCATGGACGGTCAAAAAATGATTCCCATCCAAATAATTACAGCCATTATTTACGCAGTGTCAGGTCTTATAGGCACCTGGCTTTTCCTTGCGGGTATGGTTGGAACAGCCTTGATCGAAACCCTCGTGGTCACACAGATTTGGCGGGTAGTGTCTGAATTTTACAGGGCGGATTTTAGGGGAGACCGAAAATTTTCCATCTATCAAATGATGGCCTTGGCCGCTGTTGGCTATATCGCTGTCATCCTGGCTGTTTTCCCCAATACCCAGGCTGTCATCAACCTGGAGGCAGGACTTTCAGCATTGTGGCACCCTGGAATGATTCTATTTATCCAGGGGGTCTGGATACTTTCTTTTCTTCACTCAGGCAGAAGTTCGGTTACTGACTCCAGGATCGCTTTTCATGTAGTAGAGGAAAATATATAATTGGCCCTGAAGATAAGCAAGTCCCATGAAATGGGCGGGATCTGCTTTCTGTGGATTTACGATATCGTAAAATATTGGGTGTTTAAGGATTTGATGCTAAGCAAATGCATCGACCCTCTTATCTTCCTATATTTTGATATGGTTACTGTGCCTCCTTTTATTATCGGCTCTGCCCGCCTGGTCAATTCCCTTACAGGTGATATCCTGGCCTGGTCCCGTGTTTTAGGATGGGGTCTCATTGTTATTATCAATACGTTTTTGCCCTATTTGTATGCGGCGCTTGCAGGAGAGGCCCACTTTGACAATAGGGCGTGGCTGGTGTTCTGGACCCTGATTCTGCTTGTACTTGCAAACCTGATCCGGACCATCCGGGTACAGGTGGTTGAAAAAAAAGGCTGAAAATTCAATTTACAATTCTGTTTTCATGGCCTATTTTAAAATATCGTAACCATTCATCTTTGGTCATTGGTCTGTTGTAGATAGGTGGGTGGTAATTTCGCTTCAATAAATTTTCACGAAAAGGAGAACACGATGAAACAAATGGTTCTGAAGGCATTTGTCGTTGTAATTATGGCAATGGTACTGGTTGGCTGCGGCAGCTATTACAAAGTAACCGACCCCACATCAGACAAGGTCTATTACACCAAGGATATTGATACTAAAAAAGATGGCGCTGTTGTGTTTAAAGATGAGGTTTCAGGCAGCGAAGTGACCCTCCAGAATTCTGAAATCATGGACATAGAGAAAGAAGAGTTTAAATCAAAGACAGAGCCACCTAAGACAGAGTAATTTCCAAAAGCCTGTATTGTTTTTCAAGTCGTATCGCCGAGGTGCAGATTTGATCTTAACCGAGTCGATCCGGCTTAAATAGTTTGAAGTAACACTTTTTTTGCAGGATTGACCAAAGCAATCATAATTGTTTTGGTCAATCCTGCTGTTCTAGTATCTGTAGTTTAAATAATCATTAAACAGATTCACTGCTTTTAAGGAGCAATTGTTTGCTTTTAAAACGGGCACCAAGTCCTTCACTTATTTTTTGAATCAAGGCGTAGAATGCCGGTACAAAGAATATCAGTAAAAGGGTTGCTGCCAACATCCCGCTGAATACAGCGGTACCAAGCGCTTGTCTTGAATTTGCCCCTGCCCCTGTCGCAATTACCAGGGGAACCATACCCAGAATAAATGTAGCAGCCGTCATGAGAATGGGCCTGAATCTCAGGCGGGCTGCATTAAGGGCAGCATCAAAAATACTTTGTCCGTCTTCTCTGGAGGCTTTGGCAAATTCGGTAATCAAAATTGCTGTTTTACAAGCCAGGGCCACTAGCAGGATCAGACCGATCTGGGTATATACATTAATATCCATCCCACGGACTGCGGTTGCGGCAACCGTCCCCAATAATGCCAGCGGAACAGATAATATGACAGACAATGGAAGCGTTAAGCTTTCATACTGTGCCGCCAAAACAAGGTAAACACAGAATACCGCAAGTAATAATACGACAACGGTTTCGCCCTGGGACCGTTTTTCCTGGAAGGACATGTCCGTCCACTCAAAGCCCATACCCTTTGGCAGTGTATTCTTGCTGATTTCTTCCATCTTCGCCATTGCCTCGCCGGAGCTCAGATTTAAGCCCTGGCCGTTGAGCATGGCAGCCGGGTAAAGATTGTGGCGGTTAATGGTTTGAGGCCCTAAAGAATCCGTAACGCTGATCATGGTTCCCAACGGGATCATGGCACCGTCTTCTGATCGGACCTTAAGCCGGGTGATGTCGTCTGCATGGGAACGAAATTGAGCATCAGCCTGTACCCGAACCTGGTATGTTTTACCAAATTTATTAAAGTCATTCACATAAACTGATCCCAGGTTAGCCTGGAGTGTATCAAATACATCAGACAAGGGCACCCTGAGTGTTTTTACCTGGTCCCTGTCCACTTCGGCTGTGACCTGTGGTACGTTGGCACGGAAGGTAGAAAAGACCTGAGTCAATCCGGGATCGGCATTGGCGGCAGCCATCAGGTTGTATGTCTCCGTCTGCAGACGGTCTAACCCAAGGTTGTTGCGGTCCTGGACCTGCATGGTAAATCCGCCGGCAGTACCGAGACCAAGTATGGCAGGTGGAGGGAAGGCAAAGACATTTGCTTCCTGGATTGAAGCCACAGCCCCCCAAATCTGTCCCATCATGGCATCAAGGGTCTGTCCTTTGGGCAGACGTTCTTCCCAGTCGTCAAATACTGTCCAGATAGCAGCAGCATTAGAGGCTGTCGCCGAGTCCAGCACAGAGTAGCCCGGGACAGAAATATAGTTTCTAATTCCCGGCATCCCGTCCAGCTTGTTATTGATTAAATCCACCACATCCCGTGTGCGGTCAAGGGAAGCGGCATCCGGGAGCTGGACTACGATAAGTGCCCATCCCTGGTCCTCAGACGGGACAAAGCCTTTTGGCAGATGAATGAATCCCCAGACTGCAGCTGCGCTAAGGCCCGCAAAAATGATAAGCATCACAAAAGCTCTGCGCACCAGGCCTGCCACCATTTTTCCATAAGCAGACTGGACTTTGTCAAAACAGAAGTTAAACCCCCGTGCCAGTATATTGGGCCTGGTTTTTGTCGTAGATTTTAGCAAAATGGCTGATAATGCAGGGCTTAAGGTCAGTGCATTTAATGTTGAGAAAACTGTTGCAGCCGCAATGGTCAAAGCAAACTGCCGGAAAAGTTCTCCAGTGGTTCCTCCCATAAAGGCTGTGGGAACAAACACGGACAGCAGCACCAGAGAAGTGGCTATAACAGGGCCGGTCACTTCGTCCATGGTCTTTACGGCGGCTTCCCTTGCAGACATCCCGTTATCGATGTGGCGGATGACATTTTCCACCACTACAATGGCATCATCCACAACAATCCCGATAACCAGCACCAGACCGAACAAGGACAGCATGTTGATACTGACGTCCAAGGCAGACATCACAGCCATTGTACCGATAAGGGAAACAGGTATGGTCAATACCGGTATCAGACTGGCCCGCCAGTTCTGGAGAAAGATCAGGATAACAAGTACCACCAGCACCACGGTAATAAACAGGGTCTGCACCACCTCTTCAATTGAGACCTGGATAAATGTTGTGGTATCAAAGGGAATTTCATAGGTCATGCCCGGAGGGAATTCTTTTGCAAGTTCAGCCATCCGGTTTTTTACCCGCTCGGCAGTTGCCAGGGCATTGGCTCCCGGCTGGAGAAAAACACCAATGGCTGCTGCATCCTGACCTTTGGTCTGGGCAAACATGGTATAGCTTTCGCCGCCTAATTCAACCCGGGCCACATCTTTTACCCGGATCATCCTGCCGCCGGGAAGGGATCGGATGATGATATTTTCAAATTCTGAAGCATCTTCCAGCCGTCCGCGGACATTGACTGCATATTGGAAATCCTGGCGGTCACTCACGGGTAGCTGGCCGATCTGGCCGGCTGCAACCTGGATGTTTTGTTCACGAATGGCTGAAATGACGTCTGTGGTAGTTAGATTTAACGCCGGCAACCGGTTGGGGTCCAACCAGATACGCATGCTGTAATCTGAGGAACCAAAGGTCATGACAGACCCTACGCCTTCTATCCGGCTTAACTGGTCCTGGATATGGATGGTGACATAGTTGGTCATAAACAAACTGTCGTACCGGTTGTCCGGTGAGGTAAGGGACGCAAAAAGAAGGATGTTAGAGGATTGCTTGCTTACATCCAGCCCCATTCGTTGAACTTCCTGGGGCAGCTGGGATTCTGCCTGTGCTACCCGGTTTTGGACCATGACCATGGCAAGGTCGATATCCGTACCGATTTCAAAGGAAATAGTCAGGGTATATTCGCCATTGTTCGTACTGGTGGAATTCATATAAATCATGTTTTCCACACCATTTATCTGTTCCTCAATGGGCTGGGCCACAGTGGCTGCCAGTACCTTAGCACTGGCACCGGGATATACCGCACGGACCTGTACCCTTGGCGGTGCAATTTCCGGATACTGGGCTATGGGCAGGGTCGGCATGACAATCAGGCCTGCCATGACAATGATAACTGAAATGGCTATGGCGAAAATCGGGCGGTTGATAAAGAATTTACCAAACATTACTTATATCTCCAATGCAGGTTAGGCTGACGGATCGTCTGTTTTAGATGGTGTCATGGATACCTGCTCATTGATTGTGGTTACAGG
>JAKSAU010000359.1 GCA_022361535.1 Desulfobacterales bacterium | reverse complement strand
CATGCTGTAAAGCAAAGAAGAAGCATGGCCGCCGGAGAGTACAAACCGGTCCCGGTCAATCCAGGAAGGGTTGGCCGGATTCTGTTTTAAAAAGCGTTTAAACAGCACATATGCTGCAGGGGCCAAGCCCATCGGGGCACCAGGGTGGCCGGAATTGGCCTTTTGGACCGCGTCCATACATAAGGTTCGAATGGTATTAACAGTTAGTTGGTCAATGTTGTTGCTGGCATCAGCCATGGGTTTATCTCCTGTAAAAAGTAAACATTACAAGGCCCTCATGTGTTCGGGTTTCAGCGGCACATTACCCGCAAGAGCCTGTGATATCAATTCAAGTGTTTTTTCCTTGTCCCCGGGCAACCTGGCCCGTATGGGAAGGTAATTGGATGCATGGTTGGCGTGGAAAAGACCATTGGTCAGTGTTGTGGCAGCGATCATACCGCCAAGTTCCGTGAGCATGTCCTCAGGACCCAAAAGCTCAAAATCACCTGCCTCATACTGGTCGTGAAGCTCCGTTCCGGGTATGAGCATAAGACTTAACGCACCCACGAAATCCGGGTCCATTGCAGTGAGCACACGCCCTGTTTCCCGGGCATGGTCCATGGAGCCGTCTTTTCCGCCAAGGCCTAAAAGAACGGTAACAGAGACCTTGATACCGGCACGTTTAAGCTTTCTGCCCATGGTAATCATTTTTTCGGCAGTTGCCCCTTTGCGGATATCTTTGAGAACCTTATCATCGCCTGATTCAAGACCCATATATGCAATCTTAACACCCAGGTTACGCAATTGCTCAAGTTCTTCTTCGGTCTTCATTTTAATGCTTTTGGTATTGGCATACACACCGATCCGTTCCACCCAGGGAAGGCGTTCCCGGATCCGCTCCAGGATAGGGACCAACCGTTTCTGGGGTACGATCAACGCATCTCCGTCACAAATAAACAAACGGTTCTGGCGGCGGCAGTTGGCCCTTGCAAATTCAATATCTTCAAAAATGACATCATCTTTTTTGATATTGAACCGCTTTTCCCTGAAGGTCCCGCAAAAGGTGCACTTATTGTGGGAACACCCCAAAGTAACCTGGAGCAGTATACTGTTGGCCTCGCTTGGCGGCCGTATAATCATTCCCTCATAGTGCATCTTGCATCCCCTTAAAAAATCAAAACTTCTTTTTAACAGCTATCATCAAAAAATTCAATATCTTGATTCCCTTTTCAGGATAAAGTCCCCTGTAAAAAAATCATTGGTTCCCGTTAAAAAATCAAGCCGTTTTACAAGGCTTTACAACGCTGGAACGGGCCTTATACTTATTGTTTTACAAGTGCTGACCTGAAAATTACGGAGAACCTATGTCTGATACGCCTTTTGAAATGGGCCCCATCCGGCCGGTGGATGAGGCTGACAGCCTTCTGATCCGGACGACCAGGGGCTGTCCCTGGAACCGGTGCACCTTTTGCTCTTTGTATGAAGATTATAAATTTTCAATCCGGCCGGTAGAAGAGATCAAAACAGATATACTTGCGGCCAGAGACTATTTTAACGGCCACCCTTTTGAGACCTGTTTCCTGCAGGACGGTGACAGCTTTGTCATGCGGACAAAGGACCTGATCGAGATACTGGACTGTTTGAAGTCCGCCTTTCCATCATTGAAACGGATATCTTCCTATGGGCGGGCGCAAACCATGGTCAAAAAATCACTATCCGCTATTCAAGAAATACACGATGCCGGGTTAAACAAGCTGTATTGCGGTATGGAGTCAGGGGCCGAACAGGTCCTCAAGCTTGTGAAAAAAGGGATAACCCCTGAATCAATCATTAAATCCATGGACATGGCGCGGCAAGCAGGAATGGAAACCACCCAGTTTATTATCCTCGGGTTAGGGGGAAGGGCGTTATCACATACACATGCTTTGGAAACCGCCCGGGTTCTCAACCAGATCAACCCGGACCAGATCCGTCTTTTGACAATCGGCGTAAAGCCAGGATCTGAACTGGATCGCCAGATGGTCAAAGGAGAATACGATAGGCCGTCAGAAACACAAATCATAGCGGAACAGCGCATGCTGCTTGAGAATTTAAACGGCATAACCAGCCACTATGCCAACCACCATGCGGTTGATCTGCTTTTGGAAGTCAGGGGACAGCTGCCTGATGACAAAAAGGAAATGCTTGTAGTACTGGACCGTTTTTTAAACTTTGACACCCATACCCAGAATTGCTTTATTCTTGGCCGCCGCCTTGGGTATTTTCAGCGCCTGTCTGACCTGGAAAATGATCTGGCCCTCAACTTTGTTGGAAAACAGATGGAGAAAATAAAGACATCCGGCCAGGATCTTGAAACCGTATTTCATGACCTGAGAATACAGGTTGTTTAAATTCCCATAGGAGTATGAGAGTCTTTTGGGCATCCCGTCATTGTTTCGGCTTGCCATTCTCTATCGGATTAGATAAGACCGTTCATGGACTATTAGAATCTATACCCCATTTCTGATCTCAAGGAGGTGTTCCCATGACCACGAAGGCTCCTGTTCCATCCTTTAAAAAAGCCGCAGAACTCATTGCAGGCTCAGGCCCGCTTCCATTCCAGGTGACAGACACCCTTATCGCTATTGTCCAATATTACCTGGATGAAAAAGACGCCCAGTTTATTGCAGAAACGTTTGATGAACAACGCTCCCTTTCCCTTGATCAGGTTAAAGAAAAAACAGGCTTCAGTGAAACCCAGATCCTTGAGATAACGACACGGATTGCACAAAAAGGACTGTTGTTCAACCAGCCTAATTCAAGAGGGATTATGGTATTTCGCCTGCTTCCTTTAGTGATTGTCGGTGCCTTTGAATACACCTTCATGAAAGAAGATATTCAGGATACGGCAGACTATG
>JAKSAU010000771.1 GCA_022361535.1 Desulfobacterales bacterium | reverse complement strand
GATGTCCATTTTTTCTTTGAAAAACACCGGCATTTTGGGTTTTCCATCTTCATGGATACGCAGCACGCATCCAAACTTTCCAAAGGCATCGCTGTCCTGTTTGAAACAGAAACCAGAGCAAAGCCCAGAACCTTATCCTTGATGGGTGAATTTAAGTACAATGAATATTCTGACGGATCAAAGACCAATCAAGTTCCCATTGTTGTTAAGCCGGATAAACGGGTCTATGCCGCCTACAAAAGCATGAGTCACAAGGAAGATGTGAAGACCAAGAAACCTGTGCTTAAGCTGATGGTCTTTGTTGTGGCTATGATCTGCGCTTCAATCTTTATGATCAACTACGCCAAAAGCAACCTTGGCCCTGGAGAAGTTCACGCAAAATCCAACAATTCTGGAACTTCGGCAGCAGGATCTGCGTCTGCCCCGGCCCCTGCATACTCAAAGCCCGGCTCTTGGGTCCACCTGCCTTTTGTCATGGAATCATCAGGAAACATTACAGTTGTACACCCTATAACCTATGCCGTTGTACCGCTTGATGAGTTTGACCTTCAGATAAAGCGGCAAGGCACTCAACTTTACTGCTTCATTGAGGATGATCATGGACGCTAAAGAGTTAAAGCAAACCCTGAGCGATTATGCAAAACAACATGGCCTTGACGCCCTGTCTGCCACAGAAAGAGATTTTCTTACCGGTCGCCTGGATTACACAGGGTACCTGCAACGCTGTTATGCAGACTACTCAAAAGGTAAGTTAAAAAAACAACGCCGGCCATCTAAAAGGTAAGCGCCCTGGGTATGGATTGTTCTAAAAGCATTACCGGCCAAACTACAATCAGGTTTGCGCTGATAACACACTGCCCTGATGAACCAATGCGCTTGGTAGAGAATGACCCGAACCAGGCTTTAAAGTGTTGCGTTTACGTGCGTCTATCGAAGTCGACACCAGTCTGGTTCTGTGATCTCCTTCCTGGCCGACAATCAAATTTCCTCTTTGACAACAAAAAAGGCACACCGTCACAGCCTGAGGTGTTGTGCCAGATATCGACGATAGGAGCCTTGGTGTTTGCTCAACCATGGCCCAAAAGGAGGACCGGAGCGTACGCGGCTCGGCCCCGAGCGGCGCACCGGACCGGACCTTGGGCCACTTGAAAAACTTATTAATTAAATGTTGAGGTTGTAATGTCATATTCTCGCTACACATCGAAAATGGGAGACCGCGTAGCGGTCGAACCGGCACCCGCTTGTATAAGTGCCATAACAGAAACTCACATTGATAACTGTTGCCAAATCAGCAATTTGCAACATGACAATAGAGATTCTTTTGATGGTTATCAATTACATGTTTATCCTCTCTATACTGAGTTTGTTGATAAGCAAAGCGTTAAGGCTGTTAAAACCGCTGATCAATTGACTTATGACACGTCGTATGATGTTCCCTTGGCTAAGCGTAGGCATAGACAGCACAAAAAACAGGGTATGAAATACCAAGAGTTTGATTGCCCTGATGAATATGAAAGACGGCTGTATCCACAACGAGCAAGCGATCAATCCTCTATTGTCCCTAAGCGTGGTCAAATAACTGGCATGTCCAAAAAATCATCCCTTCGATTACGTAAGCGTGCGGCCCGGATCAATGACCTGTCTCTCTGGGTTGATTTTACCTTTTCGGATGATGTCTTGGAAAATATGAGTATTACTGAAAGGGCACAATTCTCTTATTATTGCCTTAAGCGAATAACCAAATACGCAAAAGAAAAATTTGGCTTGCACCTGATCTGGAAGCGAGAGTATCAACCGCGCAAATCAGGAAGGAACAAAGGAGAAATCATGCCTCACTTTCATGTTTTGTTTGGCGGCATGACTTCAAAGCAGCATAAAATATGGATCAATATCTGTATCCAGATCCTTACTCGTTGGGTCGAGATAACTGGTACTGAAAATGATAATGCCCTGGCGGTGGCTGTTAATAGAAAATCATACCGCCGTATTGAAAATCCCAAACACGCCACCTGTTACATATCAAAATACTTTTCTAAAGATGCAGAATTGGAAATACCGGAAGGTGAATCTATCGGGCGTTGTTGGGGGAAATCTGCTAATTGTCCAGACGTTAAGCCCTATATAATAAACTTGTCTCAGGGTGCTTCATATCAACTAATCCGGTTCCTTATTAGAAAAAAGAAACTGCAAAAGGGGCATTTTGTCCGGTATCAATTGCAGCGTGGTCTGCCTACTTTTTTATTTGATGATAAGGCTGATATAGAGCGTCTTCGTGATTTCGTGGACCCTGTTCCCTTCTAATGAAATGACAGGTATCAGAACTACATATCAACTCTTAACGCCTAAGGATGTTGCACGTCTTTTACAGGTTTCAGAAAACACAGTCTATAAGAATAGTAAGAAACTATGTGGATTTAAACCGGCTGGCCTGGGAGTACTCAGGTTTCGCCCGGAGGTAATATATGGGATTATGGAAGGACCGAGTCCGGAAACATTGGAGGTACGGTTTTCAGTATCAAGGCCAAAGGTATACGGGCAGGGGATTTCGGACAAAGAAGGAAGCGGCAGCAGCAGAAGCCCAAAAAAGAAAGCAGCTCAAAAAAAGGCCGATTACAACCGGCATGGGTTACTTGACAGCTTGCAACTTGTATCTTGATATTTCTGAGAAAGCACACGCTGTAAAAACTTTTAAATACAAGAAATATGTCTACGTTTCGTTTGCTAAATTCCTGGGTGTCACATCCCCCGATGATGATATACCTATTGAAAATATTACCTCTCAGATGATCACTGAGTATCTTAAAACCCGTCCGAGTAATCATAATTTTAATGTTCACCGGAAAGACCTTTCCGCCATGTTCGAATATGCAGTTGATACCCTGGAGGTCATAAACAGGAACCCTATTAAGAAAATCAAAAAATTACCTCATGACTCTGCAAAAAAGGTGATTCCCAAAGAGGAAGATATTATAAAACTTCTCCTGGCCGCAGATCCCAAGACTGATGAAAAGGATTTGCTCACGGTCTTACTTCACACCATAGCCCGAATAGATGAGATATTAAGGCTCACTTGGGATGATGTTAATTTTAAAAAGCGAGTCCTTACCAAATGGACAAAGAAAACCCATGATCATAATTACAAGGCCGTTCCTGTTACGATTAATGCTGAACTATATGAAACCTTGCAAAGGATGTGGGAGAAACGTAAACAAGATACCTGGGTTTTTTATAATGAGAAAACAGGCAACCGCTATATGCACCGTCCTAAGTTCATGAAAGGGTTATGTAAAAGGGCAGGGGTTGAGCCATATTTTGGGTTTCATACATTGCGTCACTATATGGCCTCTCTGCTTAACGATAACCCCAAGGTCGGCACACAAACAATTCAAAAGATTTTGGGGCATTCTGAGATCAGGACAACTGAGATTTATCTGCATTCCCTGGATGGTCAGATTGAGGGTGCAATGGATTCTTTGAGTGGTGTTTTTTCAGAAAGTAGCGATCCGCTTCAAACTAAAAAATCAACTTAATAATGTATTAAATGTACCCAGCCAAAAGATCTCCTGAGATTAAATCTTTGAGATTAACGTTATATTTTGGGGACACTGTAACCCAGAGCCTTTAACCACTCGATACCATCTTGAAGCACTTCAAAGGTCTTTAGTTCTGCTGCTGGGATACTTTTATACATTTCTTCTAACTGCCATTTTTTTAAGGTAGAATCCCCAATTATTTGAGCTACATGACTTGCCATTTTAGGTATTTGATCAGCAGCATTTATTACAAGTTCGTTTACATCAGGCGTATGTAATTCCCACTCCAAACTATCGGCGAGTACACACCAGCTTTTATTCCTATAGTGTTTTTCAGTTATAAGAATTATATCTGAAAAAAATTGCTTAAATGCCCTGTGATCCCATGCAGAAAAATTTTTGATGTACAAACATTCATCATGAGGAGTCATAACATAATAGTTGCTTTGATATTTCATTTTAACACGTCAAGAAAATAAATTGTTTTAATTTCACGAAATCAACTTAATTGGAGATTATCCTGACTGTTTACCTTATTGCAAGCGTGAATTATAAACGAGGCAAGAATTATGTGTAGCAATGATCTTTT
>JAKSAU010000739.1 GCA_022361535.1 Desulfobacterales bacterium | reverse complement strand
CAGCCCTTTTCCGCCAGTTTCTTACCCGATGCGGACAGTGGAGCTTTAAGAAGGCCGACCTTGGGCAGGATGATCTGGACCCCGTAATTGTGGCCGGTGTCGAACTCGGCGCCCTCGGCCAGGATGGAGATCCCGAAATATTCGTTCTGGTTCATGTAGTTCCGCATGATGTAGTCCCGGAACTCCCGGTCCAGGGTCAGGGTCTGGACCCGGCCCTCCCGCCAGTACCGGTTTGCATAGGCGCCGCCTCCGCCAAGGCCGAATGAGCACTTGCCGTTGTTGTTGAGCTTATAGGTGATGCTGTTGACCTCGGACGCCAGCTCCCGGCCGCCCTGGAACGCGGAGCCGTCCCATTTGCCGCCGGCCATGAAGGTCATTTCCGATACCCGCAGGGGCGTCTCGGAAATTCGGGACGGCATGGTCATCCAGGCGGCTTCTGCAGGGGCGTAAAGGATCTTATAGGTCTTGTTGTCAATGCCGGCGCCCGGAGCCGTGATGGTGATCTCGGCAGGCGTGGCGGATGACACGGCGGAGAATGCCACCTCCTCCCAGACGTCGGTGGACGTCTCGCACCGGATCTGGTGGATGGCATCCAGCCGCTCCTGGGCCGTGGATCCGGACACGGCATTGGCGGAAAGGGTCAGGCTGGTGGCGTTTTCCGCTGCCGTGACGGATTCCTCGGTGACAGAGGATTCATGATTGCCCGTGCCCACAACGTCCAGGACCAGCTTGACCCAGTCGTCCCTGGAAAATGTGGCAGTAATGCCGTTCACGAACATGGACGCAAACCGCTCTTTTCCCACGATCTTGCCCAGGCGCTGGGCCGCCGTGAAGGACGGCAGGGACCGGTCGGTCTCCATGTCGCCGTCCATAGGAGTAATGGTCTTGGCGTATCCGCTGCCGGCGGCTGCCGAGGCCAGGGTCCCGAAACCGTACCCGAATCCAAAGCCGAAATGCTGTGGTTGAGCCTTGGGGAAATTAAGCGTTGTCTTGGCGGTATTGCCCAGGGCATAGATGGTGTCCGCCTCTTCCTTGCCGGTCAGCTCGTCCGCGTTGGTCTCCCGCCGGGGTTCCAGGGTGATGATGTCCCCCACGGATGCCAGCAGGGAGAGATCTAGCGTCTGTTCCGTGTTGATGCCCGTCTCCTTGCTTGAAGCGGACACCGCGATAATGTTGTGCTTGGCTCTAAAGGATCGCATGCCTTACTCCTTTTT
>JAKSAU010001147.1 GCA_022361535.1 Desulfobacterales bacterium | reverse complement strand
CGCCTGCCCAGCCAGACCCCGATGGCGGTTTTCCATTCCAGTGGCGTCAATCTCCTGGAGGAACTGGCCGCCCTGTTTCTGCCTGAATTCCGGCCTTCAGGTTCATCCGCCGCGACACCGGCCACCCGGCACGTGGGCCTGGAACATATCCGGGTGACGCCCCATGCCGTCCACGTGGAGGGGGAAGGCATCCTGAAAACCGGCGGCCCGCCCTTTCGCATCCAAACCGGCTTTTTCGGTGCGGATGAGGCGGTGACGAATTTTGAACCGGGAATCGGGGAATGGGTGGCGACACTGATTTTTACAGGTACGGATGCAGAAACTGTGAAAATGAAGCGCCGGCAGACCTATGAGAACATCGGAAAAACACTTGGCATCAAAACCGTCAGGGATGAATACCCGCAATAAACGCCTCCCCCTTGGCAAGGGTCTCTTCCCGGTCCTCGGGATACGCCGGGTTGTTCAACAACTCAAGGGTCTTCTCCCGCAGAACCGACTCCGCGGCAGGTTCTCCCCGGTCCCGCCATTTTTCCAGGGACAGATAGGGCCAGATCCGGCTTGAAAACCGGGACTCCCTGAAATGCCTGCCGGTCAGGCCGGAAAGCAGGAAATTCCCGCCCGGGCCGACGGTGTCGATATCGGAAAATCCGACGTGTTCGTGCCCCAGGGAGAACCCTTTTGCAAACCGCCGGGACTGGGTGATGACATCGTCCGCATAGACCACGAGTTCCGGTGAAAAGACCAGTGAATCAAAACTTCCGCCCACGAACGGCACCATGCCGACGCTGCTGTTGCAGGACGTGAAATGGTTGATGACCAGGGTGGTGGCGGACAGCAGGTCCGCGCCCCAGCCGTTGCAGGAACCCGATGTGCCGCAGTGGGGGACGGCGTAATGCGTCATCATCTCGGCGCAGGCCAGGTTGAGCAGCAGGGTCTGGGGAGAGTAGAAACTGCCGGCTGCCTTCATGTCAAAACTGGCCGGCAGGCTTCCCAGGATCATGGGGGTTCCCGCCTTTCTGAGCTGACCGTAGACCAGGCCGGCCAGG
>JAKSAU010001125.1 GCA_022361535.1 Desulfobacterales bacterium | reverse complement strand
CACCGGGATGATCTCAGGATTTCTGGCCCAGGGACTTGAACCCGAAGCTGCTGCCCTTACCGGGGCCTTTATCCACGGACTGTGCGGTGACATGCTTGCCGAAGACAGTCCGGTAGGATTCCTGGCCTCGGACATGGTTGAGCAAATCCCGCATGCTCTGGGAACGTTGCTGTCATGAAACAGATTGTTTCAACTCAAGCCGATGATACCCAGGAGCTTGGGCGTAAGTTAGGCGAATACATATCCACCCTTTCCCATGGATGCAGCATGGCACTTACAGGAGACCTGGGTACAGGAAAAACCTGTTTTGTACAAGGTTTGGCTCAAGGGTTAAAGGTTGAAGACGGATATTATATTACCAGCCCGACCTTCAACATCATGAATGAATATCCGGCCAAAGGCAAACGGCTCTGCCACCTGGATTTGTACAGGTTATCAGATGTTGAGGAACTGGATTATCTGGGTATAGAAGACCGGCTGGGACAGGATGCTGTAGTCGCAGTGGAATGGCCTGCCCTTTTAGCGGAAACAGGATTCGAGTTCGATCTTGAAATCGATTTTAAATTCAATGAAAAATTTCACCGTGTAATTTCCTTTCTTCCTTCTGGACAACACGGATCAAATTTGTTAAGCAACTTAATCTTATAATATATTAATGAAAGCTAAGATTCAGGAGTAGATATGCCGTTACGGGTACAAAAATACGGCGGCACCTCAGTGGCGGATCTGGAACGGATCTCAAAGGTAGCTGACCGGGTACAAAAAGCCCATACCAATGGTGACCAGATAGTAGTTGTCCTTTCTGCCATGGCAGGGGTGACGGACAAACTGATCGGCCTGGCCAAACAGGCGTCCGAAACACCGGACAAAAGAGAACTGGATGTATTGCTGGCAACCGGAGAGCAGACAACTGCCGCCCTGCTGGCAATGATGCTCAAATCACGAGGATATAAAGCCAAGTCATTTCTGGGATTCCAGGCCGGTATCCACACCGATCATATGTCAGGCAAAGCAAGAATACTGGATATTGACAGCCACAAGGTAAAAGAGGCTTTGGATGAAGGCAATATTGTTGTTGTGGCCGGATTCCAGGGTGCTGATGACCACGGTGATATCACCACCCTTGGCCGTGGCGGATCCGACACATCAGCTGTTGCCATTGCCGCGTCTTTAAAGGCGGATGTATGTGAAATTTTTACAGATGTGGACGGGGTATATACAACTGATCCAAGGATCTGCCCCGACGCCAGAAAAATTTCCAAAATTTCCTACGAGGAAATGCTTGAGATGGCCATTCTGGGGGCAAAAGTCCTTCAGATCAGGTCTGTAGAATTTGCGAAAAAATATAATGTGCCCGTGCATGTCCGGTCATCATTCAATGAGGAGGAAGGAACCATGGTTGTCAACGAAGAATCTCACATGGAAAGCCCTGTTGTTTCAGGTGTTACTTGTGACATGAATGAAGCGAGAATCACCCTGAAACGGGTACCGGATCAACCCGGCGTCTCTGCTAAAATATTCGGCCCGCTGGCTGAAGCAGAAATCATGGTGGATATGATTATCCAGAACACACGGTCTGGTGGAGAAACTGACCTGACATTCACTGTTACCAAGGACGACTTTGAACGGGCCAAAGAAATATCTGAAGAAGTGGCAAAAGAAATCGGTGCAACTGAAATTAAAACAGCAACTGAAATTGCCAAGGTATCGGTTATCGGCTTAGGAATGAAAAGCCATTCCGGTGTTGCAGCAGTTATGTTCAAAGCCCTGGCATCAGAAAATATAAACATCAGGCTGATCTCAACTTCTGAGATCCGGATTTCCTGTGTGATTCTGTCAAAGTATGCAGAACTTGCCGTAAGAACCCTTCATGCAGCCTTTGGACTTGACCAGGAAAAGTAATACGCATTTAAACACTTAAAAGTCTTTTTAACCGCCCGAGGCCTTGATTCCGGGCGGTTTTTTATTCCCACACCTTTTTTATAGCAATTCGCAAAATAAATTTTTGAGAATCGCTTTTGAGGTTCTTTTTACAGGGAATCCAATATCTCATCAATCTCTTGGGCCACCTTTGCGGCAGCTTCTACCGGATCGTCTGCATCCCGGATGGGTCTGCCAATAACAATATAATCGCTACCAGCTTTTACTGCCTGGGCCGGGGTTGTAACCCTTTTCTGGTCATCATTTGCAAGAAGGGTCCACTGGGGACGGATACCCGGAGTTACAGCCAGGAACCCACTGCCTAATACCTCTTTGATCATTGCTGTTTCCCTGCCGGAACAAACCACGCCGGAACACCCGGCAGCTTTAGCCATACGTGCACGAAGCATGACCAAGTCCATGGGAGACTGAACATACTCTTCTTTGAATCCGCCCGCCTCTACTGCGGCTGCATCATTATCTGTTAGCAGGGTCACCCCAAGAACTTTGGCTTTATTACCGCCGCCCTTTACAGCCGCTTCAAGCATCTGCATAGAAGAGGCACAATGAACAGTAATCAAGTCAACTCCAAGATCCGCAACCCTGGACATGGCCCGGCCCACGGTGGCAGAAATATCATGGAGTTTAAGATCCAGGAATATTTTTGCGTCTGTTAATTTCCTCACTTCTTCCACCACGGAAGGCCCCTGGTGGATAAAAAGTTCAAGCCCAATCTTGAACATGCCCACATGGCCGTTCAAAAGCCTGACATGAGAGAGGGCCGCCTCCATGTTAGGAAAATCCAACGGGAATACGATATAGTCCTTTCCTGTCTTCTGCATATGCTGTCCTTCAAAGATTTTACGGTTATCATAAAACAAAATCTGGGAAACCATATCATAAACAAGACATCATTTCCCGGTATAAATGGGTGCAGATTCGCTCAGGCGAAACAATAACACAACAATCATATCTTTTTTTACATATTTTCTGTATAATTCCGGGGTTAAGACTTGATCACAAGTGTGCTTTTTCATTATATATTAGGGCATGGAGGTGAAACCATGAACAACTATGACCGACTTATTCAACAAAACCTGGACACTCTTTACGAGTCTCTTCCCAAGGATCTTGAGCGGTGTATCCAGGCCACCAGGGATCAAGACAGGTTCACACTAAATGCCTTTGGATGCGATTGCGTAATCTCTCCAGATGGAATCTGTTTTGATAGCAGTGACAACACAGCAGTCAAAGATCCTATACCCGGACTTCTGGTTTCGTTATACGCGCTTAACGCAACTGACACCCCATCTTGTCTTACACCTCTGAAAGCATTTAAGGAGTTTCCCGATTCCATGCCTTATGCAGGAGCGTTTGCCACCCATACGGAACAACTCCTTGTACCCTATGTAAACGATATCAAGCAGAATATCCCCAGTATCATGGGCCCCCTTAACGGACAGTCATCCCCTCCCGGTACAGGCGGTGATTTTTCTTTTGTCGTCCACCCCCTGCCGAAAATCGCACTTTGCTATATTTTCTACGAAGCAGACGAGGATTTTCCTGCCGGTGTCACCTGCCTTTATTCAGGTAATGCCAGACAGTTTATGCCTGTGGACGGACTTGCCGATGTCGGTGAATATACGTCCAGGCGAATCATTGATATTGTCAAGTAATCTTACCATCTGAACCAAGTTTCCGTAGTAGATAAGAGGCGTATCATTACATCAAATTTTGATTTGCTTCTTTGATGCCTTTCTGGTAACAGTCGTGTATCTGATATTGCACACCTGGCATAAAACCAGCACACCCGGGAGGGGTGAACAAGTTGAAAAATCATGAATGATAACACAAGATCCAGAAAGGCGCTTCTCGACGAGATTGATGCCCTTCGCCGGGAAAACCTTGAGCTAAAACAGCAACTGGAAACTACCGACTCAAACGAAAATCAAGACAGTGGCAACACTCTAAAAGACAAAAAAACCATATTAATTGTCGATGACAACGAAGATACACGGTTGATCGTGGGAGATATGGTTGTGGACCTTGGATATGCACCCATTGAAGCGGCTACCCCCTCGGACGCAATTGGTAGAGTTGCGAAGGCTCCGGACGCCATTGATTTAATCATTTCCGACATTGTCATGCCCGATGAAGACGGCCCGGATATGATTGATCAAATTTTAGAATTAAAACCGGATATCAAGGTTATTTTTATGTCCGGCTATGCCGAAGATGAGATTGTGCACGATGCGGTTTATAAAATCCAGGACAGTAAAGCCGCATTTATTAAAAAGCCCTTTTCCAAGGAAGAGCTTAGCTCTCTGCTTCAGGAAACGATTAACAAATAGGATACATGCAGATCAATGTTAGACTATGCCTACCCCGACTCTATTGAAGACACGGGAAATTTTTTGCGCATTGCCCTTAAGGAAATGACCAGGCATAAACTGCCGTACAATCCGATCTCATATACGATTTGGTACGAGTATGCCTCAGGCCGGAACCTCGAACTGATCAGGGAGATCCAATCCATGGAGGCCCGGGGAGAGACGGTTCCTTTTGACGTGGTGCTTCAATGGTTCAGGCAATATGTTTCAGACCGGCAGACTGTACTGGCTGAACAGAAAACCCAGGAATTCAAATCAATTCTCAATGACGTCACGACCCAGCTTGACGATTCAGGAGCCCGTATGGATGATCAGGGAACCAGGCTTGAGTCTTATACAAACCAGTTAGATGACGCCACAGCACCTGAAGATATTCAGGGAATCTCACGCGATATTGTGTCTGAAGCCCAAAACATAATTATGGGAAGCAATGCCTTAAAGCAGGATGTCAATGACACCATATCAGAACTCAATGCCCTGAAACAGGAACTTGAAGGCCTCAGGCATGAGGCTAAAACAGATATGCTCACAGGCCTGCTCAACCGTAGGGGGTTTGAAGAAGCAGTAGCCAAGGCAACCTCAACGGCCCGTCAAAACAACACCCCACTAACCCTTATTATTGCGGACATTGACCACTTTAAAAAAGTAAATGACACTTATGGCCACCTTATTGGTGACAATGTGCTTAAAATGTTGTCAAACCTAATAAAAGAACATATCAAAGGCAAAGATATCGCGTCCCGCTTCGGTGGTGAAGAATTTATCATTGTACTGCCTGAAACAGACCTAAAAGGCGGCTCAGCCTTGGCTGAGCATATAAGAACCAGCCTGGAAAGCATGCGATGGAGAACCAAGCAATCCGGAAAGGCAATCGGCGCCATTACTATTTCACTCGGCATTGCCCAATATGCCCCGGGGGAAAATCTTGATACCCTAATACAACGGGCAGATAACGCCCTATACACAGCTAAGCAGAACGGCCGAAATCAAACTGTCACCCAAAACGATGCGGAGGCCCTGACTCATGAAAAAGAATAGATACACCCTGACCATGCTTGTCGAAAATGAACCCGGGGTGACCGCCCGTATCACAGGATTGTTTGCAGGCAGGGGCTATAATATTGAAACCATTTGCGGTGCCCCTACGGCTAATCCAAAGATGTCACGGATAACCATCACCACCCATACCAGCCCTGAAATGCTGGAACAATGCATGAAACAGATCAAACGTTTGGTTAACGTTATAAAACTTCGTGACATGACCGGAGAAAAAGCGGTTAAGCGTGAAATGGCATTGATCTGTGTTAAAGCCAAACCCGAACACCAGGATGAAATAAAGACCGTAATCACGGATTTTAACGGAACAATGATGGATGAAGGTAGCCAGCATTATATCTTTGAAGTCACAGGAGACGAAGATACCATTGATGTATTGTTGGAAAAACTGACCCCGTTTGGCATTAAAAAATTAGCCCGATCAGGTGTTTTGGCCCTATACAAAGAGCCCTGATCCCTATAAATAAAAAAAGGGCCATCATTACCAACCCAATGATGGCCCCAAGCATCCCGCCAGCTCAATTGAATTTTTATAATTAACGTCAGTTGCCCAAAATATGTTCCTTTATAATACGGTTAGATTAATTATCTGTAGCATCCTCAAATGAAGATATATGGATTTGAGCACTCAGGCTCGTTTGTTCTAAGAAGACGGCATCAGACGGATTTTTTAGAAAAAAATTCGGTAGCCGTTTCTTAGAATAAACGGGCCGGTACTTATAAATTGGCTGCCCTTGTTTATTAGGGCCAATCGAAAATTAATTTTGAGAATTGTTATAAACCGGCATTTATCAGATATGCCAGCCCATAGGTTGTTTCATCCGCGTGGCATCCGGATGGGTCATCGAGTAAAGCTGCGTCTTTGAGAAACTAAGCCCCTGGTTCTTCACTCTTTTTAAACTTTGGCGATTACCTTCACCCTGATCAAGAAGTTCTCTGAGTTGCTCCCTGATCGCTTTGAGCTGATCAATTAATTCTTTGATGGGATCTAGGGTTTCAGTAATAGGTTCTGCCCGCAACTGCGAGATTGAAGGGGCTATCTGACCGGGCCCGACAGGTACATCAATCACTTGCGAAGATACCATATTCTGAACATCTTGACTCAAATCTATGACAACATCTTCTGCAGTCTTTGCAGCCAGATCAATTTGCTGGATAGCGCCGACATTTCCGTTTTCAAATAAAAACACACCGGACCGTCTCAATTCACCATTGAGTTCGTTGTCCATGGAGGTCATGTTAAACTGAGCCTGGGCATTGTCCAGGTAAATGGCTCCCACACCTGCATCAGCCAGGGAGACCAAGACATCGTTACCCTCCTCATCCCGGGTCCAGACGCTTAACTGGGAAAAGACCGCATCATTTTCATCAATCCAGCCGTTGTTGTCCAGGTCATACTCGCCCAATTCTCCAAATCCGTTTCCAGTACCAGGGCCAAACAATTCAGAACCATTATTAATCACACCGTCATTGTTCTTATCAAAACTTAAAAATCCGCTCCCTTTTGAAACAAAGGATACCTCCTCGGCAAAACCGTCACTGTTCAGATCAAACTCAAACTTGGTATCCGTAAGCTGGGGCAGGCTGCCGTCCAGGCTGATAACCAAAGGATCGATCAAGGTCACTTCGACTTCTTCCTGCCAGGTATGAATTAAGGTCTGCTCTTCTGTTTTAGACAGGTAAGCCCTGTCCATGGCAAGATCCAGGGAAAACTCAATGGTCCTTCCGTCTTCGGTCACCACTTGCCCCTGGGAAGAAAACCCCATCTGTTCTTCCTCATAATGGATCTGTGTCCGATTCATGGTCACCAAACTCTCAGTGGATGATGTTTCAACGGCAGATACCGGTTCAAGTCCTGCGCCAACACCGGAGCCCAGCCTAATATCATCTCCGTTTCTAAGCGTCCTGATGACAACGTCTCTGTCCATCACAGCACCCACAAGTTTCTCTACAAATTCCTGTTGGTCATACTCAACCGTTGTACCATCATCAGCGGACGTGACTTTTGAATGGGATGACAGGCTGTGATTGTACTCTGACTGCACTTCATGATTTTCATGGTGGGAAAGGCTCACCCGGTCCACCAGAATAGTGGGCATGGCAAAAGGATTTTTCGCCCAGATCGGATTATTCGACCCTGTCGATATAACAGAAGACGTTCGTTTAACAGTCTCTTTAGATGTTTCCTCTTGTAGTAGATCTAACTCTTCGGCTGAATGATATGAAGATAATTGAATGGTGCTTTGAGAAATTTTCATGACATTTTTCCTAAACTAAAAATCCGATCGTTTTAATTCCGAAAATTACATACTTTACTCATCGGCATACAGCCAAAAACCTTTATATTGGACTAAAAAAATAATACAGGCTTTTATGATCCGGCTTACCTCAACACCCCAATTAGGTTCATAGGTTTCTATAAGGATTTTCAAAAATATATTCCTTTATAATGCGGTTAGATTAATTATCGGCAGTATCCTCAAAAGAAGGTATTGCCATTTGAGCATTTAGACTCGTTAGTTCTAAGAAGACGGCATCAGACGGATTTTT
>JAKSAU010001028.1 GCA_022361535.1 Desulfobacterales bacterium | reverse complement strand
GTAGATCATAAAATTGATTTTTACTTAACAATGGATGATGTTCCTGATGGTGCCGATTATTTAGGTGTAAATGAGGGTGTTCGCGTTATAAAATGGGAGCCCGATATGGGAGCCATTGATAATGACCAAGGTAATGGAATGCCATTAATTAGAGTAGCGGACATCATGCTCCAGAAGGCTGAATGTTTGCTACGATTAAATGGTGATGATGATGGTGAGGCAATCAACTTGGTAAACCAGGTAAGGGTGCGCTCTTTTGAACCAGATAAACCGGTTTCAACATTAACTCTGGACGACTTGTACTGGGAACGTGGCTTCGAACTATTTACCGAAGGGCATCGACGTCGTGATATGATTCGCTTTGGAACTTACCATGTGGATAGTTTGAATGGAGAGTTTGCCGTTGGTCATCCTAAGGAAAACAGTTTATTCCCGATACCACAAAATCAAATTGACGCAAATCCCAATTTGTTGCCAAACAATCCAACAAATTAGAAGTGGGTGGGTAAGGATTAACAGCATTCTTAACCTGCACTAACCCGATACTCCGGAAAAAAATTCTAAACCCTTTGAGGTAATTCAATCAATTACCTCAAAGGAGAGGAGTATCATTATAACAATTACTAATTACACATTTGCAAAGGATCTTCTAAGCATTATTAACGGGAAGAGCAGTAAAAGCTCTGTTAAAACCTGGAAATACACTTAATTAATCGTTCAGTCCAATACCCTAATTGTTATGAATGCCAGAATAATAGTAGTGATTCTTAGTGCTTATATAATAGTAAGTTGTCACCAATTGGAACGGGATATTTATCATCCACCTACGATAGATGAGTTGCAAGCAGAAAATGAGCTTGCAACACTAGTGGCTACGGCATATCAAACTTTAACCAATGTCTCCTTTTGGTTTAATTTCGTGCATGAAGATGCATCCGATGCTATTAGCGATTGTCAAAAAGCTAATGGTTGGAATAGCTCTAGAATTTATCGTAACAGCAGTCATGAGATTACGGCATGGGATACAAAATTTCCAATGTCTATCCTATGGTATACCGTTTATAATGGAATAGATCGAACCAACTATTCTTTAATGTTATTAAATCAACTTGATAGTAATCAAATGGTAATGGAATACATTGCAGAATGTAAAGTGATAAGAGCTTGGTGGTATTTGCAGGGGATGGATACCTATGGTGACATGCCCATCTTTACAAATCCTCGTCATTACACGAATGGTTTACCTAAAAGAACACCAAGGTCTGAAGTTTTTAATTTTGTTGAAAATGAATTAAAATGGAGTTTGGAGAGGTTACCTTCAGGTATGGATCCAAATAGGTTTCCTAGGATTAACAAAGAGTCGGTAAGAGCTATATTGGCTACATTGTATTTAAATGCCGAAGTATATACTGGAAAATCCCGATGGAATGACTGTATTTCACAGTGTGATGCTATTCTTGAAGCAGATGGATATTCGTTGTCAACTGATTATTTTAATTTGTTTTCGGTAAATAATCACGAGCAGTACCCGGAAATGTTGTTTTATATTGATTATAATGCTGCTGAATCAACTGGAGGATCGGTAGGATGGGTTCGTGCTAGTTTGGTCCAGGAATGGGTAGATGAATATTATCCCGAATTACCCTATACTGTTTGGAATGGAACCAGCGCTGAGCCCAGTTTTTATAGAAAATACGACACCACCGATATAAGATATACGAATGGCTTTCTGGAAGGTGTGCAATATACTCGAAATGGCGATACATTGAGAGATGAGAATGGTTACATAATTGATCATAAAGTTGATTTTTATTTGTTGATGAGCGATGTACCAGCTACCGATTCGGTTTACCGTGGATTATACGAAGGTGTTCGAATATTAAAGTGGGAGCCAGATATAACTGCAATTGATAGTGAGTCTAATAATGGTTTTCCAGTTATTCGCTTGGCTGATATTATGCTACAAAAGG
>JAKSAU010001154.1 GCA_022361535.1 Desulfobacterales bacterium | reverse complement strand
GAAGGAACCGGTCATCCGGGTGACGAGCTTGTCTGCCAGGAAGCCCTGGAAGATGAGCTGGCGGTTCTGGTTGATGATGCGCAGGGACTTGCCGAGGTGGCTCTCGATGCGGGTGAAGTCAATGAGGGTGAGGAGGTTAATCTCCTTGTTCGATTCCAGGATGTCCTCTTCCTTGTCCCGCTTGCGGTCGTAGAGACCCACGATGCCGAAGTTGTGGAGCCACGAGTCCTCGAGAATCTGGTCCCGGAGGTAGTCGGAGCTCAGGCCCTCGTCGGAGAAGTTGACGATCACCAGTTCCGGCAGCTCGAAGTTCAGCCGCTCCAGGATGGTTTTCTCCGTGGAAGGGAACTGAAGGAGGAACTCGTTGTGGAAGTCCTCTTCCACGACTTTTCGGATCCTGTCGATGATCAACTTGTCGGAGCACGAGGCGACGATGTATTCCATGGAACGATTATAGCGGCATCCCGGCCCCTTCCACCAATGCAAACGCGATTCGACGGCCTTTTCCGCGGATTCGGGGCATGTTTCTCCGAAAAGAAGCGACCGAGAGATTGACCATCCCCCCTTCTTCTTGTACCCCTATGTCACAAAACAAGACGAACGACGCTCCCGGAGGCCCCCATGCTGAAGATCCAGACCCGGAATAAAATCTCCCCCGTCGGACTGGACCTGTTCGGCCGCGACGAATACGAAGTGGCCAGCGAACTCCCCGGTCCCGACGCCCTCCTCCTCCGGAGCTACAAGCTGCCGGCCGGGGAAATCCCCGAATCGGTGAGGGCCATCGCCCGGGCCGGCGCGGGGGTGAACAACATCCCCGTGGAGGCCTGCACCGAACGGGGCATCGTCGTGTTTAATACCCCGGGGGCCAGCGCCAACAGCGTCAAGGAACTGGTGATCGCCGGGCTGCTTCTGGCGTCCCGGCGCATCCACGAAGGGATGAACTGGGTGGACGCCGAGACGCCGGACGAGGACCTCTCCAAGAGAGTGGAGAAGGAGAAGTCAAACTT
>JAKSAU010000758.1 GCA_022361535.1 Desulfobacterales bacterium | reverse complement strand
CAAATACCGATATACACAATATGCTATGCATGGCTGGACCGGAAACATACTGCACATTGATCTGACAACCCGCACTTATCGTGTTGAAACCCCTCCCAAACAATTTTATCAAACCTATTTGGGCGGCAAAGGTATAGGCGGTTATTACCTTGCCAAGACGGCTGCCCTCAACTGGGATGACCCTGCCATGCCGGTCTGCCTTTTTACAGGCCCCCTGACCGCCACCATTGCCCCTACTTCAGGACGGGCACATATGGTCTGCAAATCCCCACTCACAGGATGCGTGGGAGACTCTTCAATGGGGGGGAAATTAGCAACACAGCTTAAACGGGCCGGTTGGGACGGTATCGTCATCACCGGACAAAGCAGCAAACCTTTAGGAATTGACATTCAGGATCATAAAGTCGAACTCAAATCCGCATCCCACCTTTGGGGCAAGGATACCCATGAGGTGAACAAGGCCCTTTCACCAAAAGGTGCAGGACTTGCCTGCATTGGTCCTGCAGCAGAAAACGGGGTCAAGTTTGCGTCTTTGACTGTTGACACCCACCACTCTGCCGGGCGGGCAGGAATAGGACTTAACCTGGCAACTAAGAATCTAAAGTACATCATGGTCAGGGGTACAGGTAAAACCCGGGTTAAAGATATGGGTATGCTTAAAAATGCGCGAGAGGAAATCCTGCGTCTGACAGCGGCCTCCCCTGCCCTCATGGGTCAATATGGATTTACGTGTTTGGGTACGGGTGCCATGTATGATCTAATGGATAACCGGAGGATGATGCCGACGGACAACTTTAGAGCAACCCGGTTCGAACATGCCGCAAAACTAAATGCAGCAGCCTATGCAAAAGGATATGCCCCCAGAAAATACGGGTGCAAAGGCTGCCATATCCTGTGCAAAAAAATCTCTACCCAGACTAAAGCCGGAACCACTATGCCTGAATTTGAAACCATGTCTCATTTTACTGCATTGATCAATTGCATGGACATGGACCTTGTTGTTGCAGCAAATGAGCTGTGCAACCGCCTTGGCATGGACACTATTTCAGCTGCATCCGTTCTGGCCTGCCAAAGAGAAATCACAGGAAAAGAGTACACCCCGGAAACCGTATTATCCCTGCTGGAAGATATGGCCTTTGGCAAAGGAGAAGGCGCCCGGCTCAATCAAGGGGCGGCAGCTTATGCCAAAGCTATGGGACGGCCAGAGACGGCAATGGCAGTGAAAGGATTAGAACTGCCTGCATATGACCCCAGAGGCGCATATGGTATGGCCCTGGCTTATGCCCTGTCCACAAGAGGCGGCTGCCACTTAAGAGCCTACCCTATCAGTCATGAAATCTTAAGAAAACCCGTAGCTACAGACCGGTTTACATTCAGCGGAAAGGCCAGGATCATCAAAATAGCTGAAGACCTAAATGCTGTGGTAGACTCACTGACCGCTTGTAAATTTACTTTTTTTGCCGCAAGTTTAGAAGAGTATGCAAAAGCCTACACAGCAGTCACAGGCATTCAATCGTCTGCCCAGGATTTGCTATCAGCAGGAGAGCGGATCTACTATAATGAGCGGATCATTAACCATAAAGCCGGGTTTAATGCTGAATCTGACGATCTTCCCACTCGTTTTTTTACATCTTGTGGCACCTCAGGCAACCAGATAAATATTCCACCACTTGACAGGGACGCCTTTCTTTCGGCCAGGCAAACCTATTACCAAATCCGGGGTCTGGATGCACAAGGCAAACCAACTAAAGACAAAGCAAGTGAATTGGGCCTTAAATGGAAGAGTTAGTCAAAAAATATGAACTAAAACTAATTCAGGCTGGTTTGGCTGAACCTGACGGGCCTTGCCGCCCAATAATAGGTGGCCTGGATCATATTCCTGTTTGGAATCGCCAAAGCCAAGAGACCCATACTCTTGAGCCTTTGTTTTCAAACATGGCTATAAATTCTCTGGTTTGTTTCAGACCTAAGTTTCCGTATAACGAAATCATGGCCTTTCTGGCTAAAAAGGCATTGGAAAACCAGGGTATAATTCACCCCATGGATTGCGAGACCCGGACATTTCTTCATGATCTGCCGGTTGTACAAGATTTTTCTTTGACCGTCATCCTGCCTGCTTTGAAAATACGAAAATGCGTGATTGTCATGGACAGTATGGCAGAAACCCTGGGGCCAGCCATCATTGCCCACGGCAGTGTCAGTCCTGAGCAGGGATTTGTGACAGCAAGCTCTGTTGTGTTTGCTTGCTATGTGAAATTCTTCACAGACTATCTTGATGGCCTTCAATCCGGTACTGCCCCTTTTGAGATGCACCAGCTATATGACAAAATACTGCCGGATCTTACCGCCCCTGCGCCTCATCTTCCGGATCTGATTCAAGGCCCTTTTGGAAATGAGGACAAGATCTATAAAGCCATGATCCAGGCAGGGAAAAAGACAGTTGACTATGGCTTGGTAGACTCTTATTTCGGAAACATCTCATATTTCAAGGACGGCATTTTATACATCAGCCAGACTGGAAGTTCCCTGGATGAATTATCAGGATGCATTGACCCTGTTCCAATAGACGGATCTTCTTCTGCCGGCCTTACAGCATCAAGTGAGCTTACCGCCCACATGGAAACCATCAGGCGTACCGGGTCTAACGCAATTTTGCATGGTCACCCGAAATTTTCAGTTATCCTGTCCATGGACTGTGACCCAGGTAAAAAAGCAGGTTGCAAATTCAAGGACCGCTGCCATACCAATTGCCCTGAACACCGCTCTATCAGAGGAATACCCATTGTCCCCGGCGAAGTAGGCACAGGCCCTACAGGGCTTTGCAACACCCTTCCGCCTGCGTTTGAAACTGCCTCAGGGGTTATTGTTTATGGGCACGGGTTGTTTACTTTGGGGAAAAATGATTTTTCTAAGGCATTTGCCACCCTTCTTGATGTGGAAACACAATGCCGGAAAGCCTATGTAGATAAGGTTTCAGACCTTCGAAAATAAATAAACCAAGTTAAAAACACAAAAAAGTGCGATACGACGCACCTATAGTTTAAGATTGTATTTTAGGGGTACAAATTAAGAAGATGATGGCCAGACAGCCATCACCTTAAACACTATCGTCAAATAAAAATCCGGCAAGATCGCTCATCTTATCTTGCAGAGCAAGCACCTCATCAGAAGGGAACTGGCGTATCAGTTCATTGGACTCCTTATCAAAAACCTTGACCACAATTTCATTGTTTTCATCATGAACAGTGAAACTTAATCGGGTCTGAATGGTCTGTGACAATTCCTGAAACGCCTCAAGCACATCTTTGACGTCCTCGGTGGTTATTTCGTCACTTTCTTTGGAACCACCGGGGGCTTTCTGGATCTCCTGTTCGGCCTTTTTCTGCTGCTCTATACTCTGGAGCTGCTCAACAGGCTTTAGAGGCGTGATCTCAGGGCTTTCCTGGGTGTTGATCTGAACTGCACTCATAGTCATTATGTTATCTCCTAGTTACCAATACTGCCGGAGAATTCGGCAACATTTTTTTTATAGCCTATTCTCTGTAAAATACTCTTCGGCTCAGAAGACAGTTTTCTTGAATAAAAAAAATGTATATCGTCTTTTTTTTAAGTTAGCCCCCAATGCACCCATATCACATCCTGATCAAAATCAAGGTGGATTAACAATTGCATATTAGCAACCAATTGACGTTGTCAAATACACATACAGAATGCAATCTTGCAACCCCATTGCAAGATTAAGGAGCTAAAGAACTGAAAACATATACAAATACAATACACACACCACAACACCCAATGCGAGATTGTTTTCCTTACGCAACAACCTAAACGGTTGCAAAATTGCGATTTTTGTGATTAAACCCCTTATACATCAAGGAGTGGATACATGGACAAAAACAAAATATTCGGCCCGTTATCTGATGATACCACAAAGGTCATACTGGATTGTATTTCAGACGGTGTGTTTACAATTGACTATAATTGGGAAATCACCTCGTTTAACAAGGCAGCAGAAGATATAACAGGCATTACCCGGGATGAGGCTATCGGGCGGCACTGCTGGGAAGTTTTCCGCTCAAACATGTGCGAAGAAGGGTGCGCCTTAAAAAAAACCATGGAAGAGGGAAAACCCTTTGTCTCCACATCTGCCTACATTGTAAACAGCAAGCAGGAAAAAATACCTATTACGGCATCGACATCCTTGTTGATAGACGAAGATGATAATGTAATCGGCGGTGTTGAAACATTCCGGGACCACTCCCTGGTTGAAGCCCTGAGAAAAGAACTGGCTGGAAGTGTTCAAGTCGGAGACATGATTAGCAACTCAAATGCTATGAAAAATATTTTCAATATCCTGCCACAAATCTCCGAAAGTGACTCGTCCGTACTCATAGAAGGAGAAACCGGTACAGGAAAAGAATTAATGGCAAGAGCCATTCACAATGCCAGCCATCGTAAAAACAATCCGTTTATTGCCATCAATTGCGGGGCATTGCCAGACACACTTTTAGAATCGGAGTTATTCGGGTACAAAAAAGGGGCCTTTACCCATGCAGTCAAAGATAAGCCGGGTCAATTTGCCCTGGCTGAAGGCGGGACCGTCTTTCTTGATGAAATCGGAGATACAAGTCCAGCTTTTCAGGTAAGGCTTCTGCGGGTCCTTCAGGAGCATGAATACACCCCTCTTGGCGGAATAGAAAAAGAAAAGTCCAATGTCAGAATAATTGCAGCGACCAACAAAAACCTGACCACTATGGTGGAGAACAAAGACTTTCGCCAGGATCTTTACTACCGTATTAATGTGATCCGCTTATCCCTGCCGCCGCTACGCCAGCGTATGGAAGACGTCCCACCATTGGTGGACCGGTTCATATCCAAACTGAACCTGAGCCAGAACAAATTAATCGAAGGGATTGATCCGGATGTAATGGCAACCTTCATGGCCCATGATTTCCCGGGAAACATCAGGGAGCTTGAAAACATAATAGAACATGCCTTTGTGCTTTGCCCGGACGGTGTAATACATACCTCTCATCTGCCGTCCTCAATGGCGTCGATATCGCCGACAAATGCACAGGCGAATACAGATCCGGTAAAAGCAGCCCAGATTAAAATGATCACAGATGCCTTGGAGCGAAATAACGACAACAGGAATGCTGCTGCAAGAGACCTTGGCATCCACAAAAGTACTTTGTTCAGGCGGATAAAAAAACTGGGAATACAGTTATAAGCTATAATTCTGCAACCCGACCGTTTTAAACAGTCTCATTTTTGCAACACAATGCTTATGCTTTTTTAATCAGGCAAAGACATGTTTTTATATTTCACCTGAATACGGCGGCTTTCCATATCCATCAGTTCCTGTGCCGTAAACAGGTACAGGCCTTGCATCCCAATTTGCCACAGATACGTTTACAGACAAAAATCAAAGGAGATCGCCATGAAAATTGCAATTACAACCTGGGGCAACCGGGTTTCTCCTGTGTTTGATGCAGCAAGAACCCTTTTAATTGCTGAAGTCAAAAGCCAGTCTGTCACAAACAAGTCATATACAGCATTTCATCCTGATGACATTAAAACCCTGGCAGGTTTGTTGAAACAAGAGAATGTATCAGCCCTGGTTTGCGGCGCCATTTCAACAAAACCGGCGAATCAAATCGTGGAAAACCATATTCGGCTTATCTCGTTTGTTTCAGGGAATGCCATGGATATACTCAACAGTTTTGCTGCCCGAAAGACCATTGATCAATCCTATATGATGCCCGGATGCAGCCTGGATTATTCAAGGCGCGCCGGACTATAATTACTCCTTCAATTTGACAATGCACTGATTTTTTTCATATCATCGCAACTTATTTGATACCCCTATAATCACGACAAAACCAGATTATCCAGACACAGGAGATTTTTAATGGCACCTGACACCTCTACGGTTTTATTTGCTTTTTCCCTCACCCTGTTTGCCGGGCTGTCAACGGGTATTGGCTCTGCCCTCGCCTTTTTTACCAAGCAGACCAACACAAAATTTTTTTTTTTTTTTTTATGATTTTCCGCAGGTGTAATGATCTATGTTTCCATGATCGAAATTTTTGTAAAAGCACGGGATGCTCTTTCTGAAGCTGTTGGCCCCAGCCAGGGGTATTTGCTGACAACCATAGCCTTTTTCGGGGGTATCCTGCTCATCGCTTTGATTGACAAATTGGTTCCAAGCTTTGAAAACCCCCATGAAATTCGGGGAATCGAAGACATGTCCATATCCATGGAAGAGGCGGAAAAAAGAAGAAACCTGGAACGAATGGGCATGTTCTCTGCTTTAGCGATTGCTATACACAACTTCCCCGAAGGACTGGCAACCTTTGTAGGAGGACTCCAGGACCCAGCCCTTGGTATCAGCATTGCCGTAGCCGTCGCCATACACAATATCCCTGAAGGGATCGCCGTATCAGTGCCTTTGTTTTACGCCACAGGCAGCCGGAAAAAAGCATTTGGTCTTTCTTTTTTATCAGGCCTTTCCGAACCGGTCGGTGCTTTGGTCGGGTATTTTCTTTTTATGCAGTTTTTCAATGATTATGTATTTGGGCTGCTTTTTGCCGTTGTTGCAGGTATCATGGTCTTTATATCGTTGGATGAATTGCTGCCCACGGCTGAAAAATACGGAGAGCATCATATTGCAATGTACGGGGTTGTGGCAGGTATGGCTGTTATGGCTGCAAGCCTTGTCCTTTTTGCCTGATCCGATGCGGTAATCAATGCTTTCGGGCCATGCCCATGTAAATGGCGATCAGGACAATTGTAACCCCGATCCATCCAGCCCAACCGGTTTCACGATTAAAAAGAATCACATCCCAGACAAAGGAAAGGGCAGGCTGTAAGAGAAGTATAAGACCTGCTCTTGAGGCTTCTACACCGGGCAAAAAATGAGAAATCATAACCCATGCCAAAGCTTGTGATAAAACACCTAACCCCAACAAAGCAGCCAATGATGAGAAACTGGGAATGGCAAACGAATGCCCGGCTCCTATTACCACAAGGCATAAAAAAACGGACCCTGCTGCCGTTACCACTACCTGGTAGAAGAAGATAGGGCTGTCCTTGCCTGATTGGACATACCGAATTAAAAGAATAAAAACACTGTAACTTAAGGCAGTCAAGATGCCAAACCCGATACCGGCTATATATTGGGGCGTCAACTGTGCCGTATCCATTCCAATAACCATATACAGGCCTATAAGGGCAAGGGGCAATGACAGCATAAACGATACCCCTAATTTTTCTTTGTATATCAGCCAACCTGCAAGGGCGAGAACAAAAACCTGACAGTTTCCTAAGATTGTCGCCAATCCGGGTCCAACATAATCTATACTGAAATGCCAGCAAAAAAGATCAACCCCAAAGACCAGACCGCAGAGGATTGCCAACAAGGTCTGTTTTAGTGGCATTTTTTTAAATTCATTTTTCACACCGCACATCAGGCTCAGGAAGATGCATCCAAAAAATACACGGTAAAAAGCCGAAACCATGGGATTCACCTGGGACAGTTTTACAAAGACACTTGAAAAACTGATGATCAATGCACCAAGAAAAAGACCGGCAATGGGGCGAGCAATTATTTGCAGCATGGATGTCCAAATCTCCTTTTTGTAACACAGGGACCCTAGTGGTTTACATGGACAAGGTCAAGAAAAAAAGGAAATATAAAAACTATTCGTAAAAAATACAGATCTAACATTTGCTTTGGAAAAGAAAATGAATTAGGTTGCAAAAAAAATGCACCCTCGATTTAAGGACGCAGCATGCTGGAAGAATTCATAAAAAAACGCCCCCTTATCCATACACGGAACATTAGCCTGTCTGCGGTTCCGCATACAGAAAGCCAAATCATTGTCCATGGAGAGCTTAAAGATGAACGTCATGTTCACATCATTGATATCCTTGGCCGGGATAAACCACCCGGTATTGTGCACCATATGACAGCCACCCTGCTCATTGCCCCGGATCCATTAAGAATCGAACAAGCAGAAGCAAAAATGATCACCGTGCCTGTTGACCAATGTCCCGAGACCCTTGACCGGATTGAATTGATTCAAGGACTTGAAGTTAAGCCCGGGTTTTCCCAAAAAGTCAGAAACCTTGTGGGTGGCGCAAACGGATGCGCTCATCTATGTACTTTGGTCAAAGCCATGGGAACAGAAATCATCCATGGCGGATTGACATGGAAACGGCACCAGGACAGGGATAAGGATAGAATTCCACAGATTCCGAAAGAAAGCCCGGTCTATCTTGTGGACTCATGCAGGCTTTGGAAAAAAGGCGGCCCCAGATACAACACGCTTATCCAGGCCATAGACCATCAGGCCGAAGATAATACGTAAAACTAAAAAGTTGCTTATGCATCATCCGGAATCATTTCCGGTACCCATAAATAGGTTGAAAAATCAATCTTCCCGGATACAGTCAGAAAAACCCCTTCCGATTCCAGCAGGGCTTTTTGAAGCTCATACCCCCTGCCCCGTGGCAGGGAAATCTGTCCGGAGGCGTTTACCACACGGTGCCATGGCAGCTCATGCTTACCGGACATGGAATGGAGAATCCTGGAAACCTGGCGGGCTCCCCGGGAGTTTCCGGCAAGTGCAGCAACCCGTCCATAGGAAAGAACTTTCCCCTCAGGGATAGCCTTAATGACATTGACAACCTTTCTTGTAAACGGATGTATCATGGCCCGGCAGTGTGACATAATGTCCTTATTTTTTCAATGGGGTGATATCAACTCCATATGTAAATCCATCAAGGAGCGTATTGAAGGAATTTGAAAACCCACCCCAAATAGGCTACCCTGTTCGCCAATCAGATTAATACTAAATAACCGTCAATGTTGGATTACATCTCATGCGTATGTCCCTGCTTACAAAATTTTTTCTCTCCTTCCTTGCAGCAGGCGTTGTATTGGTAGGAATATTAATCAGTACAATGCAATTTTATGCATTTAAAAACTTTAGCGATTATGTCACCCAGAGCGAATATCAGCAACTGGATACACTGGTTCCTATTCTAACCTCCGAATACCGCACAAACAAAAATGACTGGTCATTTCTTATGCACAACCATTCAAAATGGATATCTATTCTTGAAGAGGCCGGTTTAGTATTTCCCCCAAAACCACCCGGGCTTCCTCAAGGGCCAAACCAGGCGTTCTTAAACCCTCCAAAAGCACCTTTGATTGCCGGCCATCACCGGCCTCCCCGCCCCCGTCCTGGTGACCTGGGTCCAAGAATCCTGCTCTTTGATAAAAACAAACAATTGGTAATGGGGAACACGAGCAAGGTACCAAACCTGCTTAAGCCTATCCCGGAAACTGGTACGCCAATCGGGTATTTGGGATTTGAAAAAGCTCCCAAGCTTTCCCATCCCCTGGATAT
>JAKSAU010000868.1 GCA_022361535.1 Desulfobacterales bacterium | reverse complement strand
TGGCATATTTTACCCCGGTAACGGAGCGGCTGCTGCCTATAGGCCTTCCCCTTTATCATATGTTGGGCCGTGTTGGGCTTGCCTGGGTAAAAAAAAAGCCCCCGGTTTTAACAAAACCAGGGGCTAAATTCACTGAATAGTACTGTGTGATCTATTTTTTCTTTTTCATGGCTTCCCGGAAAATACTCTCCATGGAACCAAAAGAGCCGGATTTTTTGCTGCCTGCAAATTGCTTCCAATTATCAGGGTCTTTCTGATCCGGGGGGGCCAGGGTAATCCGCCGTTTATCCTCATCTACCTCCTGGACCAGAACTTTCACAGAGTCACCTGGTTTCAGGGATTCATATTTGCCTGCATCCTCGGACTGACGGATATTAGACATGGGCATAAGTCCTGTAATTCCCGGTTCCAAATGGATAAACAAACCAAATCCTTCCTTTTTCTCAAGGCTGGCGTCCACAACACTGCCAGGTGCATATTTGGCTGAGGCACCAGTCCAAGGATCACCTGCTGCATCTTTCATGCTCAGAGAAATCCGTTTACTGTCCATATCAATGGCCTTGATCACCACCTGGACGGTTTCACCTTCCCGGACCTCATCTTCAGGCCGGATAACGCGCCTCACATGGCTCATCTCAGAGATATGGACAAGGCCGTCAATTCCCGGAGCTATTTCTACAAACGCCCCAAAGGTCGCCAGGCGGACAACTTTTCCGCTCACCTGGTCACCAGGCTTGAATGTGGTACCCATATTATCCCAGGGATTGCCGGAAGTTTGCTTAACAGACAACGAAATTTTGGGGTTGTCAGATTCTGCCTTTTCTATTTTCAGAACCAATACGGCCAGAATATCATCTACACGAACCACTTCATCAGGCTTCTCAACCCTGGACCAGCTTAACTCAGAGATATGGGCCATGCCCTCAACCCCGGGTGCAAGTTCAATAAAAGCCCCGTAGGACATCAACTTTGTTACCTTGCCTTGAACCGTATCGCCTTCGGCTACGGTTTTCATAAAGGCCTTGCGCTCTTCTTTAATCTGTTCGTTTAGCAATTCCCTTCTGGAAACGACAATGTTCCTGCCATTTTCTTCGAACCGGGTAATGAGGAAATGATGGGTCTGACCAATATAATCTTCAGGGGTTTCCACATATCTGACATCAATTTGGCTTACCGGACAAAATGCTCTTTTACCCAGGATATCTACTGAAAAACCACCTTTAATGGATTCGGTAACTTTACCTTCTACAGGAGTTCTCCCGCGGTAGGCATCTTCAAGCATCGTAGCCATTCCAGCCCCTGAAATAGCCTTGGACAAAATGACTTCACTTTCGCTCAAAGAGACCACATAGAGCTTGATCTTGTCATTGACGGCATAAGGAAACTCACCATTTTCATCCAGGAGTTCACTCTTTTCAACAACCCCGTCGCTCTTTGTACCTGTATCAATGTAGACAGAGCTTTTACCGATGGAGATGATCTGGCCTTCTACCAGGTCTCCTTGTTTGAGTTCTTTTGTCGCTTTTGAATCATAGGACTCAAACAGTTCTTCAAAACTCATCTCATCTGTGTCTTGTGTTTTTTTATCTTCAAATTCGTCACTCATTTTTCTTCTCCCGGCCCTTATGGGATCCGCAATTATTTAAATTGTAAGTGTCTACTATACGTTCCAAGTGCCGGTGTAAAGTCTAAAACATCTATTTTTTAAAAAGGCTTGTCATTTTTTTTCCTAAAATAGTACACTAGTTGAGCCGAAGACTATTATAGACCGTGGTTTTAGCTTATAAGCACCGATTTTGGGTCCTTTGGTGATGCCTTAATAGAGGAAAAAGAAAACGCATGAATGACCAGCCCCAGCACCAGGTTTCAGAGGCAATGCAGCCGGACAGGATACAGGCCAAAGCCGATATACTTGAAAGTAACCTGTTTAATGCCGTATCCAAGGCTGACGACCCTATTGTGTTAAGATTCCAGATTGACCGGCAAACCGTACCGGATCCGGTTATTATCAAAGCACTAATGCAGCTTTTTCCCCGATTGAATATAAAGGCTCCGAAAATTATCCTGTTCATTCGCAAACTACTTTTAAAAGAGATCCCGGACGGTGAGGAAGTCAAAACACAAAAACAGATGCTAAGCCTTGCTGATACCGGCAACCCTGAACTAGCACACCTGGGTATTTTCTTGCGTGCCATAGTCAGTACAAAAGTGTTGGCTGTCGAAATAAAAGGGGTTCCCCCCATTCCTGGCAAAGACGGGGCCATTGCAAAAGCATTTTTCGATCATGAAAGTTGTCCTGGACTTTTAAAAGCAGACGGAATTATTGATTTCAAAGAGATTAACAAATATCCGATTGTAAAAGCCGGGGACAACCTCTTTTATATTACCCCGGAAGTGCAAGGCAAGTCGGGAATGCAGTATGATGGCAAAGTCATCCCTGTTCCCCAGGCCGTTCCCATGTCCATCAATCTCAAGTCAGGGGTGGACAGGATAGAGAGCATGGAAGAAGAAAAATCAAGGGGGTACTTTCTCCGTGCCGGCAAAACCGGGGTAGTGGTTCTTACCCGGTCCGAAGGCAGAGTCACGGACATCGAAGTAAGAGATGCCCTGGATGTCAAGCGTCTTGACTATTCAACAGGAAACATCGGCACAAACTTCATCTGCCCCATCAGTATGAAAATTGATACCATCTGCAGCGGGTTTAGTATTCGGGCCAGGGGTATGGTGGAGGTAGGTAGTCTTGAAGGCGGTTCTATTGAAACCGATGACAACGCTTTAGTTCATTCCGTGCACCCGGAAAGCGGCATTAAGGCCCAAAAAGATGTTGTGGTTCATTTTTCCCGGAATGCCAGGCTCAGTTCACTCAAAGGCCAGGTTCAGGCAACTAACGAGCTGGTGGATAGCCAGGTAGATGGGGTGGGTATCGTATTCGAAAAATCAAAGGGTATTCTTTCGGGTAACACATTGGATGGAGAGCATATCTCATTGCGTAATCTCTATTTTTGCGGTGAAAATAAAATCTATTTTGGACAACGACTTTTCAAGGAAAAAGAAGATTTGATCCAAGGAAGAAAAAACCTTAAAGAAGAAAACCTTGCCCGTGAGGAAAATAAAGCCAGGATCATGGAAGACCTGCAAAAGGATATCAAGCAGTTGTCAAAAATTTTAAAATCAAACCCTTTACTCAGGGACAACCTCAAAGCCTTTATACTTGCCACCCGGGACATGAACTACAGCGTTCTCTATAAAGAGCTGGATGTCATTTCCCAGACGATGAATACAAAAGAAGTCATGAACATCACAAAATACCTGGATACCCTCCGTAAAATCCCCCAGCAGATCGAAAACGCTAAAAAAAGGGACCAGGCTATGCTCGCCCGGATCGCTGAAACAGAAAAAGATATGAATAAGCTAACCCTTCAAATGGATGGGTTCTTAAGACGGGCCGCCACCATTAAAATATTTGTTCCGAACACTGAATCAGAGGCCGAAGAAAAACCCGCCCTGTTTCTTGAATCCAAAGAGGATAAAGATAAACTCATCAAAATCCAGGGTACATACAGCAGAGGCCAGGGCTTTCAGATCACACAGCTTTAATTAAACAGAAACGATCTCCAAAAAAAGTTTTTGACCTAAATTCAAGGAAGAGTAAAAATTCAACCGGAGGCATATATTTAATATATCGAGGATTAAATTCTTCTCTGACGATAAAGGTAAGTCAAAACGCTTTTTTGAACGTTTTTACTCAAAGAATGCAGTTTCGCATTCTATCATGTGTACTTTTCCCCGATTACGATAAATCTTTCCATACAGTCACGTTATGCCCCATGACTATAAAGTTTTCCAAAAAGAACTGTTCCCATGCTTTTCTTGACAAAAAACCCCGTCTCATCCTATAGATAAGCGAACAATTCTTTAATCGTTGTCGGAAAATCATAAGGAGACTATTCATGAAAAAATCTATCCTGACCAGCCTCACAATCCTATTATGCATGATGCTCTGCGTTTCTTTTGCATCAGCCAAAACATTAACCCTGGGATTGAAAGGGGAACCCACCTCACTTGACCCCCATTTCCACAATGTAACCCAAAACAACCAGATGGCACTCTACATCTTTGACAAGCTAATCCTCCAGGATCACAAACAAAAGATGTATCCAGGCCTGGCAGAGTCCTGGCAGCCCGTCAACGATACCACCTGGGAGTTTAACCTTAGAAAAGGCGTCACATTCCACGACGGCTCACCCTTTACTGCCGAAGACGTAAAGTTTACCATCGAACGCATCCCAAACGTACCCAACTCTCCTTCTTCATTTGCCGGTGCCTTAGTTGCCGTCAAAGAGGTGGAAATAGTAGATCCCCATACCGTTCGCATCCATACCGAAACTCCTGCGCCACTGACTCCGCGTGATTTTGCTTCTTTTACCATCGTTTCCAAAAAAGCCGCCCAAGGCAAAGCTACTGAAGACTTTAACTCCGGGGTGGCTGCCATCGGAACAGGTCCATACAAACTTGTGGAATGGGCCCGCGGAGACAAACTTGTTTATGAGCGTAACGAAAACTATTGGGGGGATAAACCAGAATGGACCAAGATCATTGTCCGCCCCATCTCCAACGACGGAACTCGCGTTGCTGCGCTGAAATCCGGCGATGTTGACCTGATCAACTTTGTTCCGCCTGCAGACGTAAAACACCTGGAGGAAGCCAAAAACGTTGAATTGTCCAAATCCTCGTCCACCCGTCTGATTTACCTGCATATTGACACAGACCGCGAATACACACCCATGGTAACCGGCAGCAACGGTGAAAAAATCAAGAACCCCTACCTTGACCTGCGTGTCCGTAAAGCCATCTCAAAAGCCATCAACCGTCCGGGTATTGTTGCCCGTATCATGGAAGGTCTGGCCGTCCCGGCGTCCCAGATGCTTCCTGACGGATATGAAGGCACTTCCAAATCCCTCATGCCTGAAAAATATGATCCTAAAGGCGCCAAAGCCCTATTGGCGGCAGCAGGATACCCCGAAGGGTTCAAGGCAACCATCCATGGTCCTAATGATCGTTATGTAAATGATGCTGATATTGCACAGGCAATTGCCCAGATGATGACCAAAATCGGCATTAAGACTGAAGTGAGCACCATGCCCAAAGCCGTCTATTTCGGCAAGGCGTCTGCCCTGGAATTTTCTCTGATGCTTGTTGGCTGGGCCACTGATACAGGTGAGCATTCCAACTGTGTTAAATCTCTGCTCCACACCTATGACAAAGATGGTGGTTACGGAAAGTCTAACCGCGGCCGTTATTCCAACCCGAAAGTGGACAGCCTGTTGGAAGAGGCTTTGGTGACTGTAGATCCGGTTAAGCACAACGAACTGTTGGTCAAATCCGTAGAAATCGGTATGACAGAATTAGGGATCATCCCTATTCATTTCCAGGTTTCGGTCTGGGGCACCAAAAAGGGACTGACCTACAACGGACGCACCGATGCTTACACCCTGCCCCACGAGATCAAATCGAAATAGCGGGGACAACCCATTAAAACCCTCAAGGGGATACGCGCCAATGTATCCCCTTTAACCTTAAGCACTTAGCTTTAACAATCTAAGGATTCAAATGCTTGCATTCCTGATCCGCCGGATCACCCAGACTGCAGTGGTATTGCTTGTAATGTCAGTTTTGGTCTTTGTCGGTGTCTTTTACATCGGCAATCCCATCGACATTCTCATCGCGCCTGATGCCACAGAGGCGGAGTATATCAGAGCCGTCAAAGAGCTGGGCCTGGACAGACCTCTGTGGGAGCAATATTTTGTTTTCCTCAAAGGTGCTTTGCAAGGTAATTTCGGCAACTCATTTGTGTACAACGAGCCTGCCCTTAAGATCATTCTTGACCGGCTTCCTGCAACCCTTGAGCTTGCGTTCACTGCCATGTTTATGGCTGTGATCTTGGGCATCCCTTTAGGCATGGTGGCCGGTATTCAGCATAATAACTGGATCGGCCGCAATATCATGCGCTTTTCCATCTTAGGTTTTTCCCTACCTACTTTCTGGGTCGGGTTAATGCTGATTATTGCATTCTCTGTCTACCTTGGATGGTTGCCGTCAGGAGGACGGGGGCCAACTACTGAATTTTTAGGGATGCAGGTCAGTTTCCTTTCCTGGGAGGGCCTTTCTTATCTGATCCTACCGGCTGCCAACCTTGCACTTTTTAAGACGTCGCTTGCCATCCGGCTGAGCCGCGCAGGGGTGCAGGAAAATCTCCAGATGGATTACGTCAAATTTGCCCGGGCCAAAGGCTTAACCAAAACCCGGATCATCGGACTGCATATATCCAAAAACATTATGATACCTGTAATCACGGTCTTGGGTATGGAGCTAGGGAACCTTATCGCCTTTGCCGTTGTCACCGAGACTATTTTTGCCTGGCCTGGTATGGGCAAGCTGGTCATTGACTCCATAGGAGTCCTGGACCGGCCTATCATAGTGGCATACCTTCTAATCACGGTGACCATGTTCATATTTATTAATCTGCTCGTGGATCTGACTTACTCGGTCCTCGACCCCCGGGTCCGCCTGGGCGACGAGCGTTAGGAGGGGACATGGCAGCCAAAGACGAATCCCTGTTCATACAATCGGCAAAAGAGTTTCTTGAAAGCCGTACATCGA
>JAKSAU010001234.1 GCA_022361535.1 Desulfobacterales bacterium | reverse complement strand
TCTAATTTTGATAGTACATTGGCAAAGATTATCCGCAGCTAATCACCAATGCCGTAGAGGCTGCTATGGCCGTAAAATCGGACGATGTGGTTATTGATGAGCAGACTGAAAAAACGACACTGGTCAACAAAGCACTGGCCGCCTGCAACACTGCATACAAAACGATTGCTCATTTTGTACGCAAGGTATATGCCGATAACAAGCCGGTACAAAACCAGTTTGGCTTAAACGACATTGATAAAGCGCGTAACGATGCCGGTGAAATGCTGTTGTTTCTAAAGTCGCTCATAACCGTTTCTGGCACCTACCGGGACAAGTTGCTTGAAGGCGGTTGCAATTCCTCGGTAATTGATGGATTGCCAGCTCAGTTCCGGGAGTTGGATACGCGTCTAATCGACCAACAAACGTTTATGGACGAACGGGGAGTAATTACGCAGGAACGTGTGGAAAAACTAAACGCATTGTACGATTTACTAAGCCCTATTAGCTCTATTGCACATATTATTTATGACGATAACGAAGCGCAACTGGCCAAATATGCCATGCCGCGTCCACAGTCGTCTACCAATAGTACGGATGATTTGATAGTTTCCTAGAACAGTATTAAACATGGGTTACATACAAGGGCACTCCATTTAAGGGGTGCTCTTTTTTTGATCTATGGTTACCCGGTTCCTGTTGGAGCATGCAATGCTCGTTTGTGCAGTTACATTGTTTTTTATTGTAAATATATAGCACTATCAGGTTTAATGCAGGGAGGTAAATGGTTTCTTTCGCGCACGGAATCTACGCAGGTTTTCATTCATACTAATAAACAATAGGGCAAACCAGTTTGTCAGGAGTGCATATTTTACCCAGATTTGGAGTCTGTTTTATTAGGCAAAAAACGGCAAGGAAGAAAATGTCCGTAAACAAATAACCTATTATTCTTTCTTGTTTAGAATGATTATAGAATCTTTATGTCCATTTCTTACGTAAGTTTATACGGTACAATGATTTAAACGAAAAAGCTGTT
>JAKSAU010000504.1 GCA_022361535.1 Desulfobacterales bacterium | reverse complement strand
TGAACAGGTACAGCACCTGGGGCAAGCTGCAGACCAGATTAACCGGGTCACAGATACCATTTCCAATATTTCATCCCAGATTAACCTGCTTGCTTTGAACGCCACTATTGAAGCCGCAAGGGCTGGTGAGGCAGGAAAAGGGTTTGCGGTAGTTGCCAATGAGATCAAGGATTTGGCAGGCCAGGCCGATGAAGCTACCGAAGACATCGGGCTTAACATCACTAATATCCAGAATCAGATCAGCCAGTCTGTATCCCAGATTCAAGAAATTTCAGGGATTATTGACAATATTAATACTTTTGTAAGCGAGTCTGTTAATGCAATTGAATCCCAGACAGAAACCACGGTCCGTATTTCTGAAAATGTCAGCCAGGTGTCTTTAGGTATCCAGGAAGTGAACGAGAATGTGGCTCAGAGTTCAACGGTTTCGTCACAGGTGGCAGATGAGATCACAGGTGTTCTGGAAACCTCACAGCAGATAGACGCATTCTCTTCCGTACTCAAGGAAAAGGTTACCACCCTGGAAGCGGTTATGGGCAAGTTAAGACAAATGACGGAGAAGTTTCAGATATAGATATAATTCAGGTGTGAGATATTTGTTGCGTATAGACAGGAACCTTCTTTTGGTTTCCCGGATTATGTTGTGTTGTATTGCTTGGTTTTCACTGGCCCCGCAGGTAAGCCAGGCAAGGGAAATCCTGGAAACAGACTGCGCTGACCAGGTGACCTGCCGTAAAGACGACATGAGCCGTACCATGCGTTGTCTCTCATTCAATGAGGTGCAACATAAGTGTATTGTAAAAGGTATGGTGGGGGGAGAGCATATTTCAACGCTTCGGATCCAGGCGGGGGAAGGGGATGCCTTCTTGATCCGATTTACAGCGGAAACGGGCCGGCCAATATACTGGCTAAGTGGTGAGGAAAAAACGAGCCTTGATTTAGGAAGCGGTCAAACCTGGGTAAAAATAAATAAAAACGGGTTCTTTGATGTGCTGTTTTCGGCCCATCCCTATGGAGAGTTTAAGCTTATCGTCCAAAAATGTACTGATGATATGATCTATGATACAAAGACAACTTCATACATCAAAGTAGATCCATAATTCAGTGATTCCTTTTTTATCCAAATCATGATGGAATCGGATGTCACGAACTTTGAAGTCGACTTTCCGGTATTCAGGAACGATAAACCCTTTGTCTTTTAAGAATGTTTGGGTTTGCGGGTATCATCTTATCCTGGATGAACCTGGGTAAAGCCTAGGCATCCGGTTTTGTGTGCATGCTTTTTGGTAAATGGATACTCTCTGCATACCTGTGGTTTGACGTCATGAATGGTGCAAGTAAATGTGCTTTTTTCTTTTTCGGGGGCAAGAAACGGACACGATGGCATGGGGTTGTTCGTCTTTGGGTCAATCCAGATTCTGTATTGTGCACTTCCATTGGTCATGGGGGCTTTTTTGACCCAGGCCAGGATATCATTTCTGCCGAGCCCTTTCCACAAATCCAAATCCTCTTTAGTGCAAACATGCTCAAGTCCGCAACAGCAGTTACCGCATCGTTTGCAGGAAAAACCGTCCATCTGATCTTCAATACAAACCCCTTTATGGCCTTCAGCTATAAAAGGCCATACAGACGCCTCAAAAACATGGGCACATATGAGAGCCATAGACTCTGAATCCGGATTACTGCATTCAAGCATATGAATCAAATAAAATCCGAATGCAGACGTATCAACCTTTGTAAACGGATGATCCTTGTCCTGACGCACCCATGCATTTTGATCCTTGATGCTAGTAGAACGTTTAAAATTGTCCTTTAAAATAAAGGGGGCGATTTTGTAAAATAAATCCGGTTGGGGGCCATACTGGCCAAAATCAGAAGCAATGGCGTCAATGGCCTGTGAAATTGTTAAACGCGTGTGTTTTTTTTCAGCCATAAAAGTATCTGCCCTGTCATAAGGTCAATGGATATAATTTAACCGGCCATGGTCATCGGATTCAAACTTGTAAATGTCCCAGCGTTTAGATTTGGAGCGCTGCCTTTCAAGACGCTGGGTAATGATTAGCTTTTCCCCGTCTGTCCGGACATTGATCATGCCATAGTTGGCAACGGACCGCTGGATGACGTTTAGGTGTTTATCCAACCTTTCGTCAGCTTTTTGCTTTTCTGCATCAGATGCGGTTGGATCATTAATAATAGCAGTTTCCTTGTCTATTTTCTTTCGTAATTCAGCCCTTACGCGGTTAGGGTGTTTGATACTTTCATTACCTGATCGGGCAAGTTCGGTTGAGAAAATTAACGGTCGGTCAGTACGGCTGAACTTGCCGATTTGCCCTAAAGTATCTGGTCTTGGATGGGAATGGGGTTCGTTATCTCCGCTGGAGATGATTGTTACAATGGGATTTGTTGCCATGAGAAAACTTGGAGATACATGGGAACTGCCATGGTGGCAGGCTTTGGCAATATCTACCTGAAAATGTTTGCGGGCTTCACTCAATAAAATATCCATATCACCCGGTGAGCCGGGATGGGGGGAAAGCCCGGTATAGTGGTTCAGCAAATATTCCTGGGACGGTTCGTTCAGGTCTCCACCAAGCAGCATTTTAATGTTCCCGATTTCCAAAAGTATAACCACGGAATGCCCGTTTTTAGTGACACCAGGGTTCCCGATTTTGGGCAGTCCCTTTACTCCCTGCTCCAAAGCCTGGGGAACCGGGCCTAAAATTTTTAGGGTCAGTCCCTGGTCATCCTCGGGTGCATAACCTGGAAGATATTGCGGTGTCTGATGGTCCGTACTTGCCAAAATACCTGCAATATCGTTAACTCGGCCTGAGTCCAGTGCTGTTTTTAACATATTAGGGAAAAACCGTTTTCCCCGCCGCTCATCACTGTCTGTAATTTCTTTGAGATCGTCACGAGTAAGGACAAGCCCGGTCAGGTATTTTTTGCCATTGAATGCTTTTTCCTCTCCCAAGGATTTCTTGCCTTCTGAGACCTGTTCAACAATTGAATTGTGGAAAATAGTTTTTACAAATACATTGGCATCTTCAAGAAAGTCCCGGAACCCATAATAGTGGTCTTTGTCAGGGTGGGTGACAATAAAGGACTCAAATTCGAATTTGGTTTGAAATTTTCCAAACCGCCATCGCAAAAACCGGTACATATTGTCTTCTTCTCCGGCATCAACAACAATTGCCTTGTCTCCGGGGGTTTGAATGTGGCACCCGTCTCCTTGCCCTATGTCTACGAAGTTTACTTCCAATATTCTTTCTGTCTGCAGGTTTTCCTTTCTTACCCAGCCATTTTTGCCCCTGCAACGGATATTGATCCAGTCCCCGTCCGTGTCATCAACCCTTGCCCAGTCTCCCCATAGAAGCTGATTTTTTGGCTTTTTACCCTTTGTCGAGTCTGGGTCGCCTTTGGTGCCATATTGGACTGCTGATGGATAGCTGACATATACTTGGTCTCCTATATTCATGATACACCTCGCTTTTGGGGTTAGTTGATTGATAGTCTATTTAAAAAAGGCAATTTTAAAGATGAGCTCAGGGCAGTCTCTTTGTGATGCGTGCAGAGTAATTATCGAGACCTTCCTCAAGAAGGTATTGCCGTTTGAGCACTTAGGCCTGTTTGTTCTAAGAGGACGGCATCAGGCGTGTTTTTGTAAAAAATACGGCAGCCGTTTCTTAGAATAAACGGGCCGGTATTTGTATATGGTATGCCCTTGTTCTCCAGGCCAATCGAAAATTTATTTTGAGAAGAGTTATAGGTGATTTTCGGCACAGCTCCGCCTTGTCGATTTATTTTGAGTGCAGAAGGAAAGGGACTGATAGTAAAGCCATAGTAAATTGATTTTAAAAAATCAATAGGGGAAACCCTTAATTTTACAAGATTTTTTTAAGAGGAAGGGAGAAAAAAAGAAGCGGCCTTCCCCTGGGGAAAGGGAAAGGCCGTTTCTTTAAACGAACAAGGAGGTAGTATCAGCTACAGTCTTTCGAATATAGCCGCAGCACCCATTCCGCCGCCGATACACATGGAGACGACGCCATATTTACCGTTAACCTCTTTGAGGTTTGCGAACATGGTTGCTGTGAGTTTAGCACCGGTGCATCCCAAAGGATGGCCAAGTGCAATAGCTCCGCCTTTGATATTGATTCTATCCATATATTTTTCAAGGTCCAGTTCTCTGATGCAGTGCAGGGCCTGGGAAGCAAAGGCTTCGTTGATTTCCCATATATCGATATCATCAATGGTGAGTCCGGCAGTTTTCAATGCCTGGGGAATGGCATATTTAGGACCAACTCCCATTTCATCGGATTTGCAGCCGACGGTTGAGTAGGTTACCAGACGCCCGATGGGGGTGAGACCCAGTTCGTCGCATTTTTCCTTGGAAGCGATGATGGTGGCAGCTGCGCCGTCAGTTGTCTGGGAAGCATTACCAGCGGTAACAGATCCGGCTGCGGCAAATACAGTTCTCAGTTTGCCCAGTTGTTCCGGAGTAGAGGGACGGATACCGTCGTCGAATTTAACGATTTTGGATTCTTTCTTATAGGTACCGTCTTCTTGTACTACATATGTATAAGCCGGTGTGGGTACGATCTCAGGGAAGTTATCCGCTTCTTTGGCTGCTGCCGCTTTGGCTTGGGAATCGGCAGCAAACTTGTCCTGATCTTCTCTGGAAACATCATAGCGGTTGGCTACGTTTTCCGCAGTAACCCCCATGGAAATATAGTTTTCAGGGTTTGTTTTGGAATATTCCGGATGGGGGCGGGGTACATTGCCGCCCATGGGTACGAAAGTCATGGATTCGCAACCGGCGCCCATGCATACTTCTGACCATCCCATCTGTACCCGGGCAGATGCCAGTGCAATGGCTTCCAGACCGGAAGCGCAGAACCGGTTTACAACAGCACCGGATACTTTTTCCGGGAAACCAGCCATCTGATTGGCAATACGGCCCAAATTCAGTCCCTGCTCAGCTTCGGGAAAGGCGCAGCCAAGCATGACATCATCCAGATCTTCAGGCTTGAGGTTGGGGGTTCTTTCCACAGCTTCCTTCATGATAAATGAAGCAAGCTCTTCCGGGCGGGTCTGATTGAACTGACCTCTTTTTTGCTTGCAGCCCGGGGTCCGAACAGATTGTACAATATATGCGTCTCTCATTATAAAGTCCTCCTAAGTTGCTTAGTTTCTAAGCGGTTTCCCGGTTTTCAGCATGTGGTCAATTCTGGCGATGGTTTTTTCTTCTTTACAGAAATCCACAAAGGCGTCACGTTCCAGTTTCAGGATGGTGTCTTCGCTGACTTCGGAACCGGTTTTAACATCGCCACCGCTCATGACGTATGCGATCCGTTTTGCAAGGAAAGCATCATGCTCACTCATGAACTGGCCGTTGAGCATGTTGTAAAGCTCAGCATTGACCATACCCTGACCAGCGTTACCAATTACTTTGACCGGTTGTTTCATCGGGGGAACATATCCGTCGTCAACCATTTTCAGGACTTCTTTTTTGGCTTCACCGATGAGGTTGTCGCGGTTCATGACGATTCTGTCACCAAGACCGAGGTAGCCGTTACCGACTGCCTGGGCAGCAGACATGGATACAGCAGCCATACCGACTTTCATGAAGGCCGGGATAAAGAGTTTTGCCAGATCCGTGTCTTTGGCAACTTTG
>JAKSAU010000268.1 GCA_022361535.1 Desulfobacterales bacterium | reverse complement strand
TTTTATTAGGTCCCAGTAGGCTGATATGTAGTCTGTTGTTGTATGTGAGGTCGATGACATTCCGACTTCAACTGGGTCTGTTGTTGAGATGTCTTGAGCTGATCCTTGTTGGCTCCAGGTTGAGCCACCGTTTGAGGAGTAGTATCCTGATACTGTCGAGCCTGATTTTATTAGTCTGAAATCTATTGGGTTAGTGTAAGAGGCTCCGTTTGAGTTTCCATTGTAGTTATATTGGAAAGCGATTCCGTTTCCTAATGTTTCTCCAATCATTGCGTAATTTGTGTCTTGGACTGCGGAGTCTTTTATTATTATGGATGCTTTTGCCCAAGGGTTTGATGTCCACGTTACTGAGTCAAGGATTCCTTCTAAGACAAAGTCTCCTGATAAACTTTGAGATACTAATCTTTGGTCATCGTTTGCTCCCCAGATGTCTGAGCCTTGTCCTGTTACGTTTAGTAGTCCTGAGGATTCTTGTGTAAACCCTAGGCCGTCTTCTATGTTATAGCTTGTCCATTCCGGTGAGATTATTCCATCTTCGAAGTCGTCAAATACCAAAAATGTGTCGTCTCCTGAAGATGTTGATGTGGCAGTTGGGTTTCCATAATACATGAATATTGTTGTGTTTGTGGATGCTGGAATGGATGGTATTTCTATCCAGAATCTTGACAACTGTCCTGAGGTGCTGCATGATTCTTGCCAGAAGTCTAATTCGTTTCTTAGTATTCCTGCAAATCTTATATCTGAGCAATCGCTTTTTATTTTCCCGTTTGTATATTCTTGTGTTAAGTTTGTTTCCAAGAGGACTTGAAATGAAGAAAGAGCAGAACTTGTTCCTGATATTTCTAATTCTTTTCTGTAAAGCCAGTCTGTGTTAAACCAGTCTGTTGTTGAAACTTCCGGACAGTCTCCTGAACAGATTGTTGTGTTTTGTCCTCCGTTTATATTATACCAGATTACCTCCGGGTTTCCTTGCAAAATGTTTACGTCCAGTATTGGAGTTGGGTCTGAAATTGTTGCGTTTGGTTCTTGGATGTTTAAAGAGATTGGTCTTATGTCTTCTATTATTGTTGTGTTCCATTTCGAAGTTATATTTCCGATTGATGGGTTTGAGGTTAGATTTGCGTAGGCAAAGAATTCATAAGTTGACAATAGTTCTCCTGTTGGCATTACGTCGAATACTATTATTTCGCTTTGTCCTTTGTTTAGTGCTGAAGTTGTGTAGGGGTTTTGAGTTGTTGTGTAAAAAGGGTTTCCGGTGTTCATTGGGATTACTCCTTTTGTATTTTCTGGGAATTCTGTTGTGAAGTTTACTGAGTCTATGTACCATCCTTCGTCGTTTGTGTTTGTGTCTGATCCGAATCTGAATC
>JAKSAU010000985.1 GCA_022361535.1 Desulfobacterales bacterium | reverse complement strand
CTGCAGGATGTGACCTTGGGATTTATTAATTGAGGCGCCTGTTTTCAGATCATCTGATTTGGTTTACAAGGTGTCAGGAAATTTTGGCCAGCCTCAGGGGTAACCCTGGGGCTGGCGTTCTTTGGGGCTAAGGGGTCAGTTTTACACGATTCCCCTGGATTTCAATTGTGGTTTTGCAATAGGTAAGTTTATTGATGATTTTACCGTTTTTAAAGTGGATGACATCAACACCCCGTCGTATTTCAGGTTTATCTTCATACCCTTTTTCAAAGGATGGCCATTCCAGTTCCCATCGAAAGAGCAGTTTTTGTTCTTCAACATCAATGAAAACTTCTTTTTGAGTGAATTTGAAATTGCCATGATTTGAAAACCAATCATGCCAGGCATCCCAGAGTTGCTTTTTCCCTTTGGCATTACCGCCGGTCCAGTTATTAAAGTAGATGTCGTCATGGAAAAATTCCATTACACCTTCCAGGTCATGGTTGTCCCAGGCTTCATTCCAGCTATCCCAAAAGGTTTCAATCTCTTTTCTTGACAGCTTCATGACAATTCCTCCACTGCCTCAACCATGAGTCTGCCGATGGGCATGTTCTGGGGGCATTGCTGCTCGGCTGCTGCGTAATCCAGGGATGCCAGCCGGGCACGAACGGATTCCGGAATATCCCGATATTCCACCTGGGCCCGGAAATGATCGCCGTAACTACGGGAATACATCAGGCACCGCATGATTTTACCCACTGGGACATCTTCGGATATTTCAGCTTGGCAGGCAGAAGTACAGCCTGCACAATAATGCGCGGCAGTGGCCTGGGCCTCAGCTTCAAAAAACCGGCGGTCCCCGGCTGTCAGTTCCGCCTGACTCGCTGCGGCTTCAGTATTGGCTTTAAGGATGGTCATAGTGTTCATCTGGGAACAGACCGCCGCGATCCGTTCATCAGTCCAGACCGCAAGCAATCTTGCCTGCTCTTTTGTCATCCCTTTATCCAAAAAGTGCTTTTCCAGGGCCTGGCTCTTGGTGTTTTCCGATCCTGTACTCACCCAGGATGAGGCAGCCTGGGTTTTCATGGCAGTCAGACCGATCCCGGCTTTGTGGCAGGCGTCAATGGCCCGTTTCATTTCATCCGTGGTCATGACCTTATAGTTGTAAGTGGTCATGATGCCATCGATCCACCCCAGGGTCGCTGCATGGGACAGGGAGTTGGTCATATTGGAATGGGTGCTGAATCCAAAGAGGCGGATTTTTCCTTGTGATTTCATTTTTTCAGCCCAGGTTTTGATTCGGGGCGTCAGCTCACTCTTTGCATCATCCACAGCATGAATAAAAAAGAGATCCAGATAATCTGTTTTAAGGTTGTTCAGGGAGTCTTCGAGCTCTGCAGTCAAGCCTTTAGTATCCCGGTGGGTTGACTTGGATACCAGAAAGATCTTTTTGCGGTCCTTGGGATATTTGGCCAGATATTTGCCGATGCCAGGCTCGCTTCCCCACCGGTTGTAGTACTGTGCCGTATCCCAATACGTCACCCCCCATTTTACCGCCTGCCTGAGCAGCAACTGGTTGGCACCGGTATCAAACATGGTGCCCAGTGACAGTATTGGTACATCAATGCCGGTACGGCCAAAGGGCCGGGAGCCCACCTTCATGGGCGCGGCATCCGCAACTGACGGCCCAATAACCGAACCGACCATGCTGCCGACCCCGGCAGCCCCGAGGATTTGCAGAAACTGACGACGCTTGATGCCTGATTCTTTTGTGCTCATATCCCTACTCCTTTGATTGTGGGAGGCCGGTCCCTGCCAATAGAGCATGGGCACGGCTTCGTGATTCGTTTTCGCTGGTGACACGGATGGCTGCCCGGCCGCGCACCGGGCACTCGTGCTGACAGACCCCACAGCCGATGCAGTGAAGGGGATCCACAAAAGGTTGCTGCAGTCTGACATGCACAGCAGACGGTGATTCCGGGCGTATTCCGGCTGTGGCCGGATCTTCTGCCACGTCCACCCGTCCAACCTGAAGACCTGTGATCCGAAGTGCTTTTTCAGGTCCTGCAGGGCCGACCAGAAAATAGTCCCCCCCGGCCAGGGGTCTGCGTGTGGGGGGCAGGTTAAGATGAACTGACTGGGCGTTTACCTGTTGAACCATCAAACGGTCCAGCCCGGCAACTTTTTCCATAACGGTTTGGGTGGTAATGGCCTTGGGGCTGACCGGGCAGTTCTCCTGGCAGACAATGCAGGGGATACCCATGGCCCAAGGCAGGCAGCGGCCCCTATCCATGAAAGCGGTCCCGATCCTGACCGGACCTTTGTCGGTAAAAGGTCCTGAGCCCATCCGCTCTTCCAGTTCTAAAGGACGGATGGCCGCTGTGGGACAGACATGGCCGCAGGCAATGCAATTGTGCTGGCATCCGCTGGATCCCAGCCGGAAATCCAGGCGGGGCGTCCACAGCCCTTCAATCCCTGCTTCCAACACAGCCGGCTGTATCACATTGGTGGGGCAGACCCGCATGCATAGCCCGCATTTGATGCACCGGT
>JAKSAU010000639.1 GCA_022361535.1 Desulfobacterales bacterium | reverse complement strand
GTGTTCAAAATTTGATTGATACTTCCTATGAAACAGATGACACCCGCCTTGATGACACGGGAAAAGGCCGAATTGATGTGGACAACCAATGGATATCCGTAACATCCCCCCACTGGGTTACTGCCAATATCAGCCTTTACGATTCCGGCGGCAGACCTGTGGTCAGAAATGCTTCCTGGCAGGTTTGGCCGGCTGAAAAACTTGTAGGGATTAGAAATATATCCGGTACAAAAGAAGATCCGGACCAGGTACCCTATAACGATACGGCACAATTTGAGGTTGTCATGGCCGATTCTCAAGGTAATCTGGCTGGCGCAACAGGATTGAAAGCAACTGTTATCCGGGAGCACCGGGAATACTATTGGGAATTCAAAAACGGTGATTGGCATTGGGGGTCCAACAGCCAGTTTTACACAATAGACCGGTTTGATTTGGATATCCCGGACCAGGGCAAAGCCAGCGTTGATATGCCTGTTAAATGGGGTGGCTACCGTCTTGAAATTGCCAATCCTGCCACCGGGTTGACGTCTTCTTTTGATGTCTGGGCTGGCTGGCGGCCCCAAGGCAAAGGCCAGGGGGCAATGAACCGGCCTGACCGGGTAGATTTAACCCTGAACAAGAAAGCTTATAAAGCCGGGGATACTGCAAAAGTAATGGTCAAAGCACCAGAGGGTGGACAAGGATATTTATTTGTTGACGGGGCAGAGAATCTGTTTACATTGCCGATTTCCATACCGCCTGAAGGAAAGGCGTTTGAGATACCCATAGATCCGTCCTGGAACCGTCATGATCTCCATGTGGCAGCGTTGATAGTTAGGCCTGGGCAAAGCCGGAATTCTAAATTACCCAAACGGTCTGTCGGGTTGATACCGCTTCCCCTTGACCGTAGTGACCGTCGTCTGGATGTGACCATTCTGGCGCCTGATAAAACAGAGCCAAACCAGGTTGTGGAAGTGGCTGTGGAACTTAAAAGCGCTTCAGCAACGGCCCCGGACGCTGCTCTGGTTACCCTGGCAGCGGTAGATGTCGGTATTCTCAATCTTTCAGGGTTTGAAACCCCGGATCCCTTTGGGTATTTTTTCCAGAATCGCAAATACAGTCCCCAACTCCAGGATATTTATCAAAAACTAATTGAAGCGGTTGACGGAGGATATGCAAAACAACGATTCGGCGGCGATGCCCCTTCCCTGACCCGGGGGGGAGACAGGCCTTCTACTGATGTGCAGATTGTGGCCATACACCAAAAAGCCGTTCAAACGGATGACAAGGGACGGGCTGTTTTCCAACTCAATATACCGGATTTTGACGGACGTCTTCGGCTCATGGCTGTAGCCCATACGGATCAGGAGTTTGGCTCATCAGATCGGGAGATGATTCTTGCCTCTCCCATCGTGGTTCAGGCTACCATGCCCAGATTTCTTTCAAACGGTGATCATTCCCAGGTCATGCTGGAACTTCATAACCTCACTGATATGCATCAGTCCCTTACCCTTGAAACCGAGATTTTTGGTCCGATTTCCTTAAAAGAAAATTTGTCCGGTAAAATAATTTCACTGGCTCCTGGTGACAGGTCAAAAATCAGCCTGCCTGTAATTGCTGGAGCAGCCAGAGGCCGGGCGCAAATTTCCTGCCGGGTCAAAGGGATAAAGGCCGAGGGAGGTACCCGTGAGTTGGTCAAGTCCTGGTTTTTAGAAACCCGGTCGCCGTATCCGCCCTTGACACGGAATTGGAAAAAAATGCTGGCCCCAGGTGAACTTTTCACGCTGGACCGTTCAGCCCTGGAAAGCCTGGTTTCCGGAACTGTGGCTGTACAGGCAGGGCTTGGAACTGATCCGCCAATTAATCTGGCCGACCATGTAAGCCGTTTGATGGCTTATCCATACGGATGTCTGGAACAAACCGTATCAGGGCTGTTTCCCCATGTCCTGCTTTCAAAAGACCAGTTTGACAAGCTGGGTGTCGCCTCGGGCACTTCTGAGGTTACTGCAAAGAAAATCAGCATCGGTATCCAGCGCCTTATGGAAAAGCAGAAAAGCTCGGGCGGATTTGGGCTCTGGAGTGCCAAAAGCCCTGAAAGTCCATGGCTTACCGCTTATGCCACCCATTTTATGGCCGAAGCCAATGACGCAGGATATGAGGTGCCCGAATCGGCTGTGAAAAAAGCGATACAGCGTCTTACAGGATATGTACGAAGACCCACTACTATTCCATATCCAAGATATGTAAAACAGAATACAGTCAGGGCTGCAACAAGGGCCTATGCGGCATTTGTCCTGGCCCGGATTGGCTCTTTGTCTTTGGGAGATGCAAGGAGCGTTTATGCTTATGTTGATAAACATGGTATCGGGCCATTGGGTCTGGCCCAGGCCGGTGTGGCTTTAGGACTGGCCGGAGACCGTCACAAGGCAGAGCAAGCATTTGATAAAGCCATTAAAACTCAGCGGGATTCAAGAATGTATGGAGGAGATTATGGTTCCTCTGTCCGGGATTTTGCTGCGGCCTATTACTATGTGTCTTCCTACTTCCCGGAATACAGATACAGGGCGCTATTCCTTCATGAACTGAATGCAGCTTTGGCAGAAAGAGAATGGCTCTCCACCCAGGAGCGGAACAGCCTGGTGATGGCAGGTGCCGCAAAACTTTCAGCTCCTGCCGGACACTGGAATGCTGACGTGACCGTGGGGGGGGAAACCGGAGTATATGCCGGGGACAAAATCGGCCAGGTTGTATTTACCAGAGGCACTGCTGCAAAGGGATTTGATGTCAAAAATACCGGTTCATCAGATCTCTATATTGACCTTGTGTTATCAGGATATCCCAATACCGCCCCCAAGCCCCACTCAAAAGGAGTCCAAATCACCAGGCGCTTCCTTGATACCAAGGGCAAGCCCATGGATATTTCAAAGGTGACTTCCGGAGACAGGGTGATCGTGGAGTTGGTCGTAAAGCCAGAAAAGCAGATGCCCCATGCCCTGGTGGTTGATATGATCCCGGCAGGCATGGAACTGGAAGATCCTAATCTGTCCGGAGCGTTCATCATTGACGAGGTAAAGGTCGATAAAAAAACGATTCAAACCTGGCAGCAGCAGTATGTAACCACCCACACCGAGTTCAGGGATGACAGGTTTGTCGCTGCACTAGAACTGCGTTCCCGTCAGACCTGCCGGATTTTTTATGCGGCGCGTGTGGTCAGTCCGGGCCAGTTTAAGGTGCCCCCGTCCCTTGTAGAAGATATGTACCGGCCTTATATCAGGGGTGTCGGCAACACCATTTCTCAGATGATGGTGACAGAACCCCAGCCCGACAAGTAGATGCCCGGGCAAAAAGGAAAAAAGAATCCGGTGACAAACCCAGACAAAGCCAAGCGTATTGGTCTGGCTTTCTTGTTTTTGCTGATATTGGGAACCCTGTCCGGTTATATTCTGGATAAATGTTTTCCATTGAACCTGACAGAGCGCCCGGTATCAACCATTGTGGTGGATAAGAATCAAATCCCTTTAAGGGCATTTGCCGACACCAATGGGATTTGGCGGTTTCCTGCAAGGCCCAACCAGGTTTCCCCTCTTTACCTTCAGGCGCTACTGACTTATGAAGACAAATGGTTTTATTACCACCCAGGGATTAACCTCTTGTCTTTGGCCCGTGCCATGTTCCAGAACCTATCCCAGGGTCGCGTGGTGTCCGGCGGATCAACGCTGACCATGCAGGTTGCTAGGATACTTGAAAAGGATACAGCTAGGCCAAAAAGCTTTCTTTCCAGACTCGGGGTAAAGTTTTTACAGATGTTCAGAGCCCTTCAACTGGAATATCACCTTACCAAAGATGAGATATTAGGGCTTTACCTGACCCATGCCCCGTTTGGCGCCAATATTGAGGGCGTCAGGGCAGCAAGTTATACCTGGTTGGGAAGGGATGCCCAAGAGTTGACCCATGCCGAGGCAGCTCTGATGGCTGTCCTTCCCCAAGCGCCGTCAAGGTACAGGCCTGACCGTCATCCCGAACAAGCTGAAAACGCTCGTAACAAGGTGTTAGACCGGATGTCCCGATTCGGGAAATGGACAAGCGAGGACATCGATGCAGCAAAATTAGAACCGGTTGTCCCGTTCCGGTTTGCCAATCCCATGGGGGCACCGCTTGCTGCCCGGCGTCTGAAAAAAACGATGCCGGGATCAGAGGTCATCCATTCCTTGCTGGATGCAGATCTTCAAATGCACGTGTCCGGGCTGCTCAAAGCATATATGTCAGGGCTTCCGCCCAAGCAGTCCGGAGCAGTACTTGTTGTGAACCATAAGACCATGGAAATGCAAGTGTATGCTGGGTCTGCAGACTTTCTTAACTCCACTCGCCAAGGGCATGTGGACATGGTACAAGCCTTAAGATCGCCTGGATCTGCGCTTAAGCCTTTTATTTATGGTCTGGCCATTGATGAGGGACTGATCCATTCTCATTCATTGCTTCTGGATGTACCAAGATTTGGCAAACCCTATGATCCGGGAAATTTTACCCGTGGATTTTCAGGGCCTGTAACAGTTGTAGAAGCCTTGCGGGATTCATTGAATCTTCCTGCAGTACAGGTCCTTGATGTTTATGGGCCGGGCCGGTTCCATGACCAATTAAAAAATGCCGGTGCACGCTTTGAGTTTGCAGGACCGCCAAATCTTTCCATGGCCCTGGGTGGGGTAGGCACCACGCTGGAATCCCTTGTCACCTTGTATACTGCCTTAGGCCGGGGTGGGGTTGCAATACGCTCCAGACTGAAAAAATCTGATCCGATTCGGGAAAGGTATCTTATGAGCCCCGGTGCCGCGTACATTATCCGGGAGATGATGTCCCGGCCTTTGCCTGGCCAGGAAGGAATTGCCAGGTTATCCGGCCAGGGGCGGCTTGCATGGAAAACCGGAACCAGTTACGGTTTCAGGGATGCATGGGCTATTGGCCTGCAAGGGGACTATACCGTCGGGGTTTGGGTCGGCCGACCGGATGGGTCACCTTCTCCCGGGCAATACGGTGGTATTACAGCTCTGCCTCTATTGTCCCAGGTTATGGAAAGCCTGGATTATTCTTCGGACAGCTACCAAAAGCCTGATACGGTAACCCAAGAGGATATTTGCTGGCCCTCAGGACTTGCGGCACCACACATCAGGGACCGGGGCGCAGGGGCTTGTGCACGAAACCACAAGGCTTGGATTCTTGACCAAAAGATCCCAATGACAATGACCGGTGAACGTGGGTTGAACGCTTCTTTGATTCGGTCTTTTTGGGTGGATGAAGATGGGTTGAGGGCAACTCCTTCATGCGGCGGCCAGAAAAAAAAATCTGTGGTGCTCTGGCCCTGGCAGGCAGAACCGTTTATTCCGGTTCAATGGCGCAGGGCAGCCATTCTTCCCAAAGATTCTAACCTGTGTCCAAACCTTGCACCGATATCTTTGCCCAGGATACGGATTATCTCGGTTAGCGATAAGAGCATACTAAGTCTTCAGCCAGGAGAAAATTCAAGGGTTTCCATTCCTTTAAGAGCTTTGGGAGGAAGGGGGCGAAAGACGTGGTTCTTGAACCAGCGTGCTTTGCCAGGTGCTGCAAATTCGCAGGTCTTGTCCATACCTATGCCTGATCCCGGGAGTTATCAACTTGCGGTGGTGGATGAAACAGGCAGTTTTGACAAGGTGAGTTTTAAAGTAATTGCTTTGCAAACAACACCGCCTTCAGGTTGACCCGTATCCAGAATTCATATAAATTAGACTTTATCATAGATTCTAAGAAAACGGATAAAATCGTAAATGAAACTGGTTAACCTATTTAAAGCGGCTCCAGGTATGGTGTTGGCCGAGAATGTTAAAAACAAAGATGGCCGGCATCTTATGAGTGCAGGCACCTTGCTTGGAAAAAACGAACTTCGGATTTTAAAGATGTGGGGCATTCCCGAAATCTCTGTGGAGGAGGGCAGCAAGGATAATGTCCGGGAAAAGGGTGGGGAAAATGAAGCAAAGATAGACCGGTTTATACGGCAACGGTTCAAATATAATTCCATAAAAGACCCTGTCATCAGTGAAATTTCAGACTTGGCCAAAGAGTGGTTTGCAAAACATCCTGAAAGAATTGAGACTCTGGAAGCCAGGCTAAAAGCAAATCCGGCTAATCTAATCTCGCGATGGGATGGCAACAAAGTTGATCCTCAAGCTTTGCTGGAGGATAAGGTCAGTCTGCCTGCGTTGCCGCAAATTTATTCTGAAATCAGTGCTGCCATCAAAGATCCAGCCTGCTCGGGAAAAGAAATCGCCGATATCGTAAGTAAAGATACCAGTTTGTCCGCCACCCTGTTAAAAATTGTGAACTCAGCATTTTATGGGGTTCCGGAAGAAATAGATTCATTGATCGATGCTGCTTTAACTCTCGGGACTCATCAAATATGCACCCTGGCACTGGGGATCACAGTAATTAATTATTTTAAAGAAATGCCCGGGGAAGCACTTGATATGGAAGCATTTTGGCGTCACAGCCTGGGATGTGCTGTTATGGCAAGGAACTTGGCGACCCATATACCAGAGGTAGACGGGGAGCGGGTTTTTATTGGCGGTTTGCTCCATGATATCGGGCGCTTGATCTTTTTAACTCATTTTCCCAAAGCTGCTATGGCAGCCCTGGGCAAATCCGGAAAGTTAAAGCTATCCCTTGATAAAATTGAACCAGGTCTATTTGATATCGATCATGCCCTATTCGGAAGCCAGCTGGCAGATACTTGGAATTTTTCTCCCCGGATCTCAGGTCTGATAAGGGATCACCATAAGGGATTCAAAGAGACACCGGACAAAGAAGTTGCTGTGGTATATTTTTCGAACTGGATGGTATCCGTACTTGGAATTGGTTTCTCCGGTGAAATCCTTCTACCAAAATTGAACAAAAATGCATGGGCAGCAATGGCAATTTCTACAGGAACTCTTGAGCCGGTAATCCGCCAGACAGACCGCCAGGTCTCTGAGGCCGTAAGGTTTTTTTATGGATAATACAAACAATATAGAACAAAGGCTTGCCTACCTGGAAAAAGAGAAACGGTCCAGGATCAGAACCCTTGAGGTCGTCCGTGAGCTTGGCGGATTTCAGGAAAGCATCAACCGGATTAAAGATCCTAGCATGATTTTGGAAAAATGCCGGAACCAGGTTGAAAAAATTATTCAAGTAAAAAGTCTTGCTTTTTATCTTGTGGATGAAGATTCATCAGATTTTGCTTTATTTACCTGTTTTCCGGAATCTGAAAAAGCATCAATTCAATCTGAGTTGGAACACTTTATTGATGATGGGACATTCTCGCGGGCAGTACTTGAGAAGAAACCTATAACAGCAGCTTCAAAAGATTATTCTGACCATTTTCTTTTTCATGTTTTGGCAACAGTATCCCGGGTACGGGGAATGAGTGTTGCCGTATTGGACGGTAAGGACAGGGATGTGCAGGAAGCGGCCTTTGAACTGTTGTCCATTCTCATGACCCATTGTGCCAATGCCCTGGAAAGTTATGACCTATACAATCAATTGAGGTCTGCCAACGTCATCCTTGAAGAAAAAGTAACTCAATTATCCAGGTCTCAAGCATTTCTTAAAAATGAAGTCAATGCTCATAAAACAACTCTAGAAGCCCTTACAGAGAGCGAAACAAAATATCGGTTGCTTGCGGAAACTGCCAAGGACATGATCATGACAGTTTCTCAAAAGGGTAAAATTCTTTATATAAACAACTATGGTCTTTCTCTGGGTGGTTTTGCTTTGCAAGATTTAAAGGGCACACAGATAGATGAAATATTGGAAAGCGGGGATGGTGAGTTGATCCGTTTTGATGAGAGCAAGCCACGGGTAGAGCACGCTTTTTTAAAGGCTAAATCAGATTTGCGTGTTGCGCTGGAACTGTCTATTGTACCCATATCCATCCCGGATGAAGGCTCAGGTGCATTGATCATAGGCAGGGACATCTCTGATCGATTAAGGGCAGAGGCTGAGAAAAAAGACCTTGAAGAACGGCTGTGGCAGGCCCGAAAAATGGAATCCATAGGCCTTCTAGCCGGTGGCACGGCCCATGATTTCAATAATCTGCTCAGCATAATTTTTAGCTATACTGACCTTGCCGGCACTGTTTTACCAAATGATCATCCGGCTACAGGCTATCTGGAACAGGTCATAACAGCGTCAAAAGAGGCCAAAGCCCTGGCCCAGAAGCTTTACACTATAGGCCGTGAAGACAAACATGAGACCCATTTGCTGGATATGAATGTCCTTATAGGGAAAACCATAAAATTGCTAAGCGGCTCTATTGGTAAGACATTGAATCTTGATTTTCGTTCTTTTGGTGAGCCCTTAATGGTCAAAGTGGAAGAGACCAGAGTCCGCCAGGTGCTCATGAACCTGATCACAAATGCGGCCCATGTCATGGAAACCGGCACCATTGAAGTTGGAGGCGAACGGGTATCCATTGAATTGGAACCTGAACTGACCGGGTTGGGTATCAAGCCCGGCCAATACATTCGCATTTGGGTTAAAGACACCGGGCCCGGTATTTCAGCTGAAGTTCTGCCTCATATTTTTGAGCCGTATTTTTCTACCAAAAAGGACGGCAGTAACGCTGGGCTGGGTCTTGCTGTTGCCCATGGTATTATAAGAAATTATATGGGGGCCATTGAGGTGGAAAGCATACCCTCGCGGGGAACCATTTTTTATATTTTTCTGCCTGAAGCCATACAAGCTTCAACAAACCGGGAAACTTAAAATCATCGCACTAAAAAACTCGATCTGCCAGAGCCCGGACAACATCCAACCCTCTTAAATCTTGGTCCTTTTCTCCAAAAGGATACCTGGTAAATTCCATTAAACCGAGCCCGGCTATGGTAAATTCAGAATCTATTTCATCAACCATTCTTTCAAGGGTGTTTTGCTTCAATCCTTCGGGTTCCGGGTGCCCGATAAAGGGATAAGTTTTTGGATCAAGCACATCAAGGTCAATGTGAATATAAACAGCTGTATTGCCTTTTTCTTTTATAGCTTTAATCAGGGCAGATACATTGGTATTGATTTCCCGGGCACTGACTAGGGATATGTTTTTAGACTGGATGAGTTGTCTTTCTTCAGGATCCAGGGTCCGGATACCAGCCAAAATGACCTGTTCAGGCGCAAGGGTACTCAGGCAGGTTTGGCAAATATTTTGGTCACCAAATCCCATGAGCGTTGCCAAGGGCATGCCGTGGAAATGGCCTGAAGGAGATGTGGCAGGTGTATTCATATCGGCGTGTGCATCAAGCCAGACAAGGGTTAAATCTCCATTGTGTTGTTTGTTGAGATAGGAAACCGGTACGGGTTCGATGCCGCAGTCGCCACCAATGGTCAATATGGTTTCAGGGGCAGCCTGTGTGACAAGTTCGGCAGCCGATTGCATCTGGGATAAAATACTCTCATATCCCAGCACACCATTTGAGACGTCAAGCTCCTCGGTTTCAGTTACTGGCACTTGGGTAAATGTTTTTTTGGTGCATAAATGTGCCGCTTGCAGTGTAGCATAAAAGAGTTCATTAACAGGACCGGAACCTTGCCACTGGGGGAAAAGAAGGTTCAGATGATTTTGGGATGGGGTCATTTCTCTGTCCGAATTGTTTTTGATTATAGTTCGCGGCTGATGATTCTAAGACCATCCAGGGTCAGGGACTGGTCTACGGACTCAATGGTATCAGAAACCTCGGCTATTAAAGGGGCTAAACCGCCTGTGGCAATGATCATTGGATCTGCGTTCATTTCCTTTTTCATCCGGGTTACCATACCGTCAACCATGGCAGCATTGCCGTATATGATACCGGACTTGATACTTTCAATGGTGTCATCTCCGATTACACGTTCCGGCGCCTTGAAGATCTCTACTCTTGGCAGACGTGACGCTCTCTGAAATAGAGCTTCCGAGGATATCATTACACCCGGGCAGATGGCGCCACCAAGATATTCTCCCTTTGGGGAAATGGCATCAAATGTTGTGGCTGTTCCAAAATCAATTATGATGAGTGGTTTTTTATGCTTGTCATAGGCTGCTACGGCATTAACGATACGATCTGCACCCACCTCGTTCGGGTTGGAATAGAGAATGGGCATAAGTCTCTTCACTGATGCCGGGTTAATCCAAAGTGGGCTCATTTTAAGGTAGCGCTCGCAAAAGGCGTTCAATATCCTTACCGAAGAAGGTACTACCGAAGAAATCACTGTTTTAGTGATATCAGAAAGCGCGATCCCTTTATCTGTAAACAAGGCGCGGGCCAGGACATTGAACTCATCAGCCGTATTATCCCGGACTGTCCTGATACGCCAGTCCTGTTTGAGCACATCATCTTCATATACACCGATCACTGTGTTGGTATTTCCCACATCAATCACCAGCAGCATATTCATTTCTCCTTTGGGAAGGGATTCCCCTATTCAATTTTAACGGTAAACACCTGGGGTGAAGCATTGGTCATTACAAGTTCTAAAGGTATGTCAATGTAGGCATGCCGGGCGTAGACTCCGCTCTTTAAGCCTTTAAGGTCCATGAATGCATGAATTTTGTCTGTTACGGCTGTATTGCTTAAGTGTTCCTGGGGACCTTTTAGATCTACGGAGATACTGGCAGGTTCTATACTTACATTAGCAGGACTGTTTTTTAGTTCGATGGGAATATCTGCTATGGTCCGGGTACCTGTCATGGGTTGAATGGAGACCGACACGATGAACATGGAATTGGCCGGCGTGAACAAAAGCGGATTATCTAAGTCCAGCGGTACCTCTTTTTTGAAGTTTTCATTTGCTTCGCCCAGATCGACCGGTTTGGTTTGCAGCTGGTCTATTTCATTGATCAAAGATTCAGCTCCGGTCAATGCCACAGTGGAGGGCTCACATGACGGTGCCAAGGCCATATAGCCTTTTGCAGCTTCGCCGGTATAAGGTACATTGACCTTGAATACCTTGGTGACTTTTTTCTCCAGGCGGACGCTGAGATATGAAGGGCTGAGATCTAAAACGGTAATTGAGGGGTCCAGCGGAATTCGGGTTCTGTCAACAGGCAGCAGATAGTGTCCGGGCTCAATGGAGTCCGAGTCTCCGGCAGGATCAAATTCCAGGTCGGTGTATAGGTCTGCCGGATAGATCACGGTCTCCTTGTTAAGTACTTCTATACGACGAGGATCACCTTTGATGCGGACTTCAATTTTATCCGTGTGAAAACTTGTTAGAACCATATCATCGGGCACATTGGAAAAATCTACAGGCAAAAGAAGATCGGTTTCAACCGGATCAACCGTACACCCGCAAAGGACAAGAACAAATAAACAGATCCCGGATATCAACAGATCCGGGATCTGTTTGAGATCAGGCATTCCTGATGGCATCAATGATCTTGGTGAACGACGAAACAGTGTCAACATCGTGGACCCTGATAATATGCGCCCCGTTCATGAGAGAAGCGGCACAGGCGGCGAGGGTTCCGTATTCGGTCCTGGGATCGTCAGGCCCTGCCTTTTTTTGAGTGGTTTCAGTAAGGATATTCTGGATAAAGGATTTCCTGGAGGGCCCCATAAGAACCGGATATCCCAATGCCGTCAATCGATGGAGTTCCTTTATCAAAACCAGGTTGTGTTCAACCGTTTTCCCAAATCCGATACCCGGATCAAGTACGATTTTATCTTTTGCCATGCCTTTTTCCAGGGCAAAGGATACGCGTTGTTCCAGGTAGGTGGTGATTTCAGCCATAAGATCGTCGTAATTAGGATTGATCTGCATGGTTTCAGGGGTACCTTTCATATGCATCAAAATGGCCGGCACACCCGTCTCAACCGCCAGATCAGCCATTGCCGGATCTTTTTCAAATGCAGAGATGTCATTGATAATGGCGGCTCCTGCATTTAAGGCCGCTTTGGCCACCCCTGACTTTACCGTGTCAATTGAAATGGGGACATCAATTTCATTTGCAATGGTTTCAATTACCGGAATGGTGCGGTCAAGTTCTTCCTGTTCAGAAACCGGTTCTGCAAAAGGTCTTGAAGATTCTCCTCCGATATCCAGGATATGGGCACCGGCTTCGACAAGTTGACTTGCCTGTGAAAGCGCTTTATCAAGGGTATTGAACTTGCCCCCGTCTGAAAAGGAGTCAGGGGTAGTGTTTAAAATGCCCATGATGCAGGCCCGGGTGCCCAGATCAAGCTGAAAACGGCCGCAATCAAGTGTAAAAGATGTCACGGACAAAGGCATCTCCTAATTGTCTTTATTTTCCGGTTTATCCGGATCCTTATCATTGGATCCTGGGAAATCGACAATATCAGCATCCTTGTCAGCTTCCGCATTCTCATCCTCATCTTCCAAAGAGAATTTTTCACCGGCCTGTTTTGTCGCTTCTTGCTCAGCTGTTGGCGGTTCAGGTGCTGTACGGATGTTCCGGCGGCCGAAAAAGTCAAAATCAGGCCGCATTTCTGCGATAAGATCATCCAGTTCAGGACCCATAATAGTTTCTTCTTCAATGAGAAGATCAGTGAGGGCATGGAGAATATCGATGTTGTCTTCAAGGATTTTTTGGGCTGTGTTGTAAGCACGGTCTATAACAGCTGCAACCTCTGCATCAATTTTCTGGGCCGTGGCTTCGGAGTAGCTTTTGGCCTGGGTCATTTCCCTGCCGATAAAGATATTGTCATCGTGGTCTTCATAGGAAAGGGGGGCTAAGCTGTCACTCATACCAAAGCTTCTGATCATGCGGTTGGCAAGTTTGGTGGCCTGCTTGATATCATTGGAGGCGCCGGTGGAAATCCGTTTAAAAATGATTTCTTCAGCAACCCTGCCGCCAAATGCAATGGCCAGCTCATTTTCCAGTTGGTCTTTATATTTAAAATCGCCTTCTTCGGGTAAAAACCAGGTAACACCGGCAGCCCTTCCTCTTGGGATAATGGTGATTTTGTTTACAGCATCTGTACCGGGCAGGAATCTTGCGACCAAGGCGTGTCCACCTTCATGATAGGCGGTTGTCTTTTTCTCGTCTTCTTTTATCACCTTGGATTTTCTTTCAAGGCCCATATATACCTTGTCCTTGGCATCTTCAAAATCCCGCATGGACAATTTTTCATGGTCTCGTTTGGCGGCCAGAAGTGCTGCTTCGTTACACAGGTTTTCAAGGTCTGCCCCTGAAAATCCAGGTGTACCTTTGGCCAAAACCGACGGATCCACATCATCACCCAGAGGACTTTTTTTCATGTGTACGCGTAGAATGCCTTCACGGCCTTTGATGTCCGGCATGTCGACGACTACCTGACGGTCAAACCGGCCAGGCCTTAGCAGCGCCGGGTCCAGAACATCTGCACGGTTGGTGGCAGCCATCAGGATGACGCCTTCGTTGGATTCAAACCCGTCCATTTCTACCAGAAGCTGGTTCAGGGTTTGCTCGCGTTCGTCATGTCCACCGCCTAAACCTGCACCACGCTGGCGGCCCACGGCATCAATCTCGTCGATGAATATAATACATGGGGCGTTCTTTTTGCCCTGGGCGAACAGGTCCCTGACCCGGGATGCGCCCACACCGACAAACATTTCCACAAAGTCGGAACCGGAAATGGTAAAAAATGGGACCCCTGCTTCGCCTGCAACCGCCCTGGACAAAAGGGTTTTACCGGTTCCCGGGTTTCCAACCAAAAGGACTCCCTTAGGGATTCGTCCGCCAAGACGGGTATATTTGTTCGGATTTTTTAAGAAATCTACAACCTCTGTAAGCTCTTCCTTGGCCTCATCAATACCCTGAACATTGGCAAAAGTTACTTTTTCACCTTTGTCATCCATGAGCCGGGCCCGGCTTTTACCAAAAGAGAGGGCTTTTCCACCGCCACCGCCGCCTTGCATCTGGCGCATGAAAAAGATCCATACACCGATAAGGACAATCATGGGCAGCCAGGAAACAACAATTGACATGAACCAGGAAGATTCTGCTGGTGGTTTGGCCTTGATGGATACCCCATTGGCCCTGAGCACCTGTATCAACTCTCCGTCATCCGGAGCAAAACTTTTGAAACGCTGACCACTGGAATCCGTGATATACAGATCCTGGCCCTGGAGCACTACGCTTTGAATCCGGCCGTCTTCCACAAGGGACAGGAATTCAGAATAGCCGATATCGGATTGGCCTGCCTGCTGCTGATTAAAGATGTTGTAAAGCATGACCATCATCAGGACAATGACCAGCCACAGCGAGATGTTTTTATAAAATTGATTCAATGTTATTCCTCATCTTTGGGTTAATAAGCCTTTAAAACTTACCTATATATAAACACAAAAAAGGATTATACAAGGGGTATAGGATCAGGTTTTCATACCTGAATTCCCCTTTGTTTTTAGCCTGTCGGCCTTTTGTTGTCGGCCAATTTCTCTCAATGGCCTGTCTTCTTTTTTTATGCAGATAATTTCTTTTTTCCTGTATACCCGTATTTGACCGGGTAAGTCTAAACTTTTTCCCGATCCCACCCCGGCTTGGCCAAGATTTAAGATATCACTGATATGGGTATGTGATATCCGGTTTAGGTCCTTTTTAACCATGAAAAGGGCTGAACGAAGCAGCCGTCTTGATAGGGCGGGATGAATACGGTTAAGCTCTGATACAGACAGTTCAACCTCTCCCGGGCGGCGGCTTTTTACGATCTTGCTTTCTTCATGTTTCAGCACCTCTTCCATGAAATCATCTTCAATGGATATAATGCCTGAAAGGCGGGCCAGTCCTGCTTTAATATCCGGGTTGAACTCTTTTTCAAGAAACGGTATCAGCCGATGGCGCACCCGGTTGCGCAGATACGCAGTATCTTCATTGGACGAGTCTGTTACAAAGTCCTGTCCAATGTTTCCTAAGAACGCAAGGATTTCTGTTTTTGAAATGTTAATCAGGGGACGTATGAACCTGTCTTCCCTGACCGGTGAGATCCCCTTAAGTCCTTTAGGGCCCGCTCCCCGAATTAAACTCATCAGGACCTGCTCCACGTGGTCGTCCCAGTTGTGGCCCAGTGCAATACGATCATAATTATGCGCTTTGGCAGCTTTGTTGAAAAAATCATACCTGGCGTGACGGCCTGCATCTTCAACTGAACGTTTTTCTTGCTTGGCAAGATTTGCAACATCCATACTCTCCACGATCAAGTCCAGTCCATTTTTTTGTGCAAAGTCACGCACAAAGCTCTCATCCCTTAAAGATTCCTCTCCACGAAGGCAGTGGTTTAAATGGGCAGCGCCCAGTAGTATACCGAGCTTTTTTTTTAAGTGAATGAGTGTGCGTGCCAATGTAATGGAATCCGGACCTCCGGAAAGACCTATCAGGACTTTTTGTCCGGCCCGTAGCATACTGTGCCGGGTGAGTGTCTGGTATACCTGATTTATAAGTGTTTGTGGCATGGCATGGTCTATTTTTAAGTCAGCATGCAAACAAGGGCAGGTCAGCCGGATTCATCAGTCCCGCTTTTTGTGCATAATCAAAAAAAGTTGTAATCGCAAGGGTTCCCTGCTCCCCGATATCCTTGGAGAATTCATTGACATATAAATTGATATGCTGCTGAATCACATCATTGTCCATCTCCTGGGCAAATTGCTTGATATATGCTTGTTCCATATCAGGATGGGACCAGGCATGGGCTATACTCTCTTGGATCAGACTCTGAATGATGCAAGCCGTATCAGGGTCTATACTCCTGTGTACGGCAATACATCCCAATGGAATTGGCAAATTTGTTGTATCTTCCCACCATTGTCCTAAGTCTGCCTTCATATCCAGTCTAAGGTTTTGGTAAATGAACCGGCCCTCGTGGATAATTACACCAAAATCAGCATTCCCTTCTTGAACCGCGGGCATGATTTTTTCGAATGGCATGGGTTCCGGTTTGAATGTTATATCCGGGAATCGGTCTGCTATATAAAAGCAGAACAGGTGGTAAGCGGTCGTTCCCATTCCGGGTACAGCAATGATCGGTTGCTTTGTGTCATCCAATTGCCTGTTTGACAGGGAAATGATCAAAGGGCCGCACCCTTTGCCAAGTGCTGCACCGGTACGCAGCAGGGCGTAACGGTCCAGCAGGCTTCCAAAGGCTGCAACACTGAGTTTGGTAATATGGTAACGCTCTTGGGCAGCGTTCTGGTTCAAGGTTTCCACATCCTCATGTATGATGTTAAACCCTAAGCCTTTTGTGTCTATAAGCTTTCTTGCAATGCCTTTGAAAATAAAGGTATCGTTTGGGCAACTTGAATAAGCTAAATCATATTTTTTTTTCATGGCTTTGTCATATCAAATAAAGGGCCGTGGATGCAACTCAAGGAAACTCGAGTATTTAAATCACAATATGAAACTAATACATACTGTTTTATCTTTTTCCTTAAAATTACAAAAATTAGATCTAAAAAAACTATACATTTAAGCCGACCTATGTTGATATACCAATTACACTAAACAATTTGCCAAGAGGACAGGAAGAAATACCCTAACTAATATTGAGAAGATATGATCGGGCAAACAGAGTGCCTGTAAAATGTTATTAAAAACATGGTTTGTCTTTCTCAAAATGATTGAAATACGGTGGATTTCAATCGATAGATGAGTGTTGATGGCTTGGGATTTATACCTTGCTAGGCATGTTGGAAGAACTTTTCACGAACAGCTTGGGTTGTAATGATTGAAAAACTATGGTGCTGAATTATGTATGATTCCAGTAAAGGTAAGGTTACAGAAGGATCCTTGTTAGGCGAGTTGCTGCTTCGAGAAGGGTTTATAAATACCTCCCAGTTGAAAGCGGCATTGATTATTCAAAAAAAAGAACGGTCCGCCAAAATACCGTTTGAGGCGCTTTTGGTTAAAAAGGGGTTTTTAACCGCGTCACAATTGGAGATTTTAAAAAGTCACCCTGACCTTAGAAAAAAAATAGGTCAAATGATTGTAGAGCATGAAATCGTCTCAGCCGGCCTGATAAAAGAAATTCTTACAACCAAGGAAAAACAGAAACCAATCGGGCAAATCTTGTTGGAAAAAGGTTTAATTTCCAAAGAGATGCTGAACGAGCTGGTGGAGTTGCAGCAGGACGCCCTTGAAATAGGCGAACTGGCCGTAAGGCTGAAAATGATGAGAGAAATCGATCTGGTTCGAGCGCTCAGTTATATGCACGGACGGCGAACCATTGGAGAGATTCTTTGCAGCAAAGGATTTATCCAGCCTGAAGACCTGGCTATTGCTATAAAAAAACATAAAAAAAGAGCACGAATTGGGACTATCCTTGTAAGACAGGGCATGATCAGCAAACAAGAGTTCCAGGCAGCTTTAAAGGAACAAAGCCGGTCCCGGGAAAAGATCGGGGCGTTCTTAGTGAACAGACAGATTATCACGAATCATCAATTGTACAATGCCCTGTCTCACCAATACAACATACCTTACAGAACGTTGGACGATTTTTATTACGATGAATTGCACAAGGTCGGTCTGATTAAATTCCTTTCGGAAAAATACGCACGCCGCAATATGGCTATACCGGTCAGTTTAAAAGAGAAGGAACTGATTATAGGCATATCTTATCCAGATGGGTTCAAAGCCATTGAAGAGCTTCGCCAGATTTACCGGAATTTAAAAATGAAGGCTGTTTTTATCAATGAGAAAAAATTCTACAGTCTGTTCTCGTCACTGTACAATACTGATTTATCTGCATCAGGTGCTGATGTTGACTCTGGGCTTGAGCCGTTATCAGACGATTCAAAATCATTTACCTTTCAAAAACTGAATGCGGCCGGTGACGGAACTCAACACAATGTTTTTTCAGGTAATGAAGCTGAAATTAAAAGTGTCGTCGATAATATTATCAATTATGGAATTACGCATGGTGCAAGTGACATCCATTTTGAACAGGACCGAAAGGGTGTCAGGCTCAGGTATCGGATTGATGGTATTTGCCAGGCACCAGACCTGCCATGGTTGGAAAAACAGTTGCAAAATAAACCGGAAGCGATCATATCACGGGTGAAGGTGATGTCGAATTTGGATATTTCCGAGCGAAGGATTCCCCAAGACGGCGTTTTCAGGGCAAGTTATCGTGAAAAGAATAAAACCTTTGACCTGGATTTCCGGGTTGCTGTGTGTCCTGCCATCGTCGGGGAAAATATCACCATAAGAATCCTGGATTCGAGGAAAACCACAGGTCTTGGCTTGGACAACCTGAATCACTCCAATCACATCCTGGGACCATTGAAGCAAATGTTTAAAAGTCCTGCCGGAATGGTTCTCGTATCAGGTCCGACAGGAAGTGGTAAATCCTCTACCCTCTACGCAGCACTTCAATACATAAACAGCCCGGAGATTAAAATTATAACTGCTGAAGATCCGATTGAGTACAGTTTCCCGGGTATCATGCAAACCCAGGCCAATACTAAAATCAACCTGACATTTGCCAGGCTGCTCAGGTCTTTTTTGAGGCTTGATCCCGATGTCATCCTGGTCGGTGAAGTTCGAGATACCGAAACCGCTGCAATAAGTTTTGATGCAGCCCAAACCGGACATTTATTGCTCAGTACCATTCATACAAATGACTCTATAAATGCAGTGTCCCGCCTTCTGGATTTAGGAATTGACCATAACCAGATTGCTTCCAGCATGATCGGTGTCCTGTCCCAAAGGCTGGTCAGGCGGAACTGCCCGAAATGCTCCAGGCAGGTGACACCCCCTAAAGAAGAATGGAAACTCTTTTTTAATTCATATCCGTCACACATCAAGTTTTACAGGGGGATTGGGTGTACGGCATGTAGTTTTACCGGTTACAATGGCAGGACCCTTGTTTCAGAACTATTTGAGTTCAACCGGCAGGTTACGCTTGCAATCAGCTGTAAAACCAGCGAGACTGAGCTAAAGAAAATGGCCATTGAAAATGGTATGAAAACCATGGCTGATGACGGCATGACCAAGATGAACCAGATCTCGCTTGAAGAATTGATACGGGTTTTACCTCTTGAAATGATAAATGAGTTTAAAAGAAGAAATTAAAGTTCGTTCCAACAGTCTGACTAACCCGATGTCCATCGAGAAATAGGCACCTTGATCTTCGACAAAGGCGCCATTTATGGATGTGCACTATCCTAAACACGAAGGCTGATCACTCAAATGAATACTCAACGCCACTTGCTGTTCGATCTGGATGGAACCTTAAGCGATCCGCTTGAAGGTATTGCAAAATCTATCAATTATGCTCTAAAGGCTTTTGGATATGAGCAAAGGCAGGAACCTGTTCTTGCCAAGTATATCGGGCCGCCTATAGACAAGACATTTTCCGAGTTGGCAGACACAGATGACTCAGATCATATACTTGCATTGGTGGCAAAATTCAGGGAACGGTTTGGTGATAAAGGATACAAGGAGAATAAACTGTATCCAAATATCAGGCAGACAATTGAATCTCTTCATGAAAAAAAGATCCCAATGGGGGTATGTACTTCAAAACGTGAAGATTTTGCTAAAAGGATAATTGACATGTTCGATCTATCCCATTTGTTTGAATTCATCAGCGGGGGAGATGTGGGAATCAGCAAAGGCCAACAGATCAACAGGTTGTTGAATTCCGGAAAGATCGGCACAAATGCCGTTATGATCGGAGATCGGGATGTGGATATCAGAGCTGCCCATGAAAACGGTCTGGACGGATTTGGGGTGCTCTGGGGATACGGGTCCCGCAAGGAATTGGAGGCGGCTGATCCAAAAGGTGTATTCAAACAGCCCTGTGAAATGATTGAACTAGCAGAGAGTTAAGGCGGCGTAATGGAAATTCTTGAATACCAAAGTGAATATCTTAATGGGATTGTCGATGTTATTCTCCCTATTCAACAGAAAGAATTCAATATACCTATAACCCTGGAAGACCAGCCGGATTTAAAAGACATACCCGGGGTGTATCAGAAAGGAAACGGTAATTTCTGGGTGGCACGGACTAATGGAGAAACCGTCGGCACCATCGCCCTGATAGACCTTGGTGATGGTTTAGGAGCTCTTAGGAAAATGTTTGTAAAAGCCCCGTTCAGGGGTGGCAGCCACGGAACAGCCAACAGGCTTCTTGAGGTTTTGCTTGACTGGTCAAAAAACTGTAAATTTGATGATATTTTTCTGGGTACCACCGAGAAGTTCCTGGCGGCCCACAGATTTTATGAAAAACAGGGGTTTACACAAATACCCAAAACAGATTTACCAGGACCGTTTCCGGTTATGGCAGTAGATACCAAGTTTTACCATTACTCACTGACCGCTTAAACCCTTTAAGGAGAATAGCCATGGCAGCAGTTGTTTTGGGAATTTCAGGCAGTCCGATAAAAAACAGCAATACGGACAGGTTGATTCAAGCCATGCTGGAAGAGACCGCATGTGAGACTGAATTTATCAAGCTCAGTGATATCAATGTTCGGCCTTGTATGGGGTGCAAAGGTTGTGTCACAGACAATATCTGTAAGGTTGAAGACGACTTTCCAGCCTTATCTAAGAATATTCAGAGTGCCGATGGTATTATTATGGGTGCCTATACCCCTTATGGTCAAATTGATGCGTTTACCAAAGCCCTTCTTGAGCGGTTCTGGTCATTAAGGCATGTTACCAATCTTTTAAAAGGAAAAGCATGTGCCACGGTTCTCACCTGCCTTGCTCCTGAAATGGCATCCTCGGTCAATCAGGCCCTGGCCATGGAACTGGTTCACTATGAGCATATGGAATTAATTGGCCAAGTGACTATTCCCGGCAATTTACCCTGTTTGAGTTGCGGGAAAGGAGATGACTGTCCGCAAAGCGGGATTTCTCTGATGTACGGTCCTGATGCTGTTGCAGCAGACCATGGGTATTCTCGTGTGGAAGACCTGCCGGAAATCTGGAATGCGGCTATGGGAATCGCAGGGCGGTTAGGAGACCGTATCAAAGACTAACCATTCAAACTGCTCGGATTGCAGGAAAATCGTATACATAGATGCCGGCTTGTTTATCCCGGAAACGGGCTGGTATTTGCATATGAGATACCCTTGTTCAACAGGGTCAATCGGAAATTTATTTTGAAAATGGCTGTATATGCATTAGACCTGTCACAGGTCGCTGCTCTCCCCGTTGACAGGCGGCAACCTGCCGTATATACTCAATAAAGCTGCTCCGTAAAACCATTTTAAAACAAGCCCTTAAGTATTGTTAATAGATGTTCGGGTGATACAGATGTTTGCTGTCTCCCGGATACCATGGAGACGGATAATGCTAAATTCCCTTCATTCACGAATAATACTGACAGTAATCGGAATCATCATTTTGACGGTTTCCGGTATCAGTTATTTTGTTCAAAAAGAGAATACCAAGACCCTTTCCGAAGTCCAGGACGAAAATAACCGAAATTTCCTTGATGCTGTCGTGCTGAATGTTGAAAATGAATACAAAAGTTTGATGTTTCATCAGCAGACCGCACTTGAGATTCGAAAATCAGAGCGCAAACATATGGTAACCATCGGGCTTCGGCTTATGGATGAAATTTATCAGAAATATCGTCACGGCCTTATATCTGAGGATGATGCCAAGATGGAGGCGAAGTATTTGATTCAGAATATGCGGTATGATGACGGTGTCGGTTATCTTTGGATTAATGATATGGGAACCTCTGTTCCTAAAATGATCATGCACCCGACCATGCCCCACCTTAACGGTACGATTCTGGATGATCCCAAGTATTATTGTACAATTCCTGAAAAGAAAAACCTTTTTGTCGCTTTTGTTGATGCTTGCCGGGCTCATGGTGAAGGATACGTTGATTATCTTTGGCCAAAACCGTTAAAAGATGGGTTTACCGAAGACCAGCCAAAGATATCTTATGTGGCACTTTTTAAACCCTGGCAATGGGTTGTGGGCACAGGTGTCTATATTGAAGATATAGAGACAGATACCAGCCAGCGGATGGAGGCCATAATTGCAGAGCTTCGACAGGCATACACCGAGATGAAGATTTTTCATTCCGGGTATGTGTTGATATTCAACGGGAAAAAAGAAATCATAGTACACCCGGTACTGAAAGGTTCACAGGCCATTGGATTGAATAACCCTGCTACAGGGAACAATATCATGGATGACCTGATGGCAGCTGCCAGCACGCCGGATAAACCGTATGAATATATATGGGATAAACCGCCTCATCATGAAGGGGAGTACCGGTTTTTAAAACGAGCCTATGTGAAATATTTCGAACCTCTGGATTGGTATATTGCAAGTTCCCTATATGTGGATGAGATCGAAGCCGCCTCAAAGGAACTGGGAAATAAAATTTATATCCTTGCTTTGGCTTTTCTGGGAGTAGCAGTCTTGTTGTCAGCCTTATTGTCCAAAAGTTTAACACAGCCACTAGGAAAACTGACGGCATCGGTAACAGAAATCAGGCGCCATGGAATTGCATCAGGAACGGTTCCTGAAACAGGAACCGTTGAGACAAAAGCCCTGGGTCGAATAATCAATAATATGATAGGGTCTGTTAATCAATCCATAAAGGAGAAACAGAATCTTGTAGATGCTCTGGAGGATGCCAGGTCCCATCTTGAGCATCGTGTAGCAAACCGAACGTCAGAACTGGAAAAGGCCAATCAGCAACTTAAAATTGCTAAAGAAAAGGCAGAGGTTGCCAACCAGGCAAAAAGTGAATTTTTGGCTAATATGTCACATGAAATCCGTACGCCAATGAATGCGGTATTGGGATTTACGGAAATACTTAATGACAAGGTCAAAGATCCACAGCTATCCTTTTACATCCAGTCAATCTACGGATCCGGAAAAAGCCTGCTGAGACTGATTAATGATATCTTGGACCTGTCACGGGTGGAGGCCGGCAAGCTGGAACTTTCCTACACACCGGTCAGTGTGCCGGATCTGTTTGATGAAATTCAGGCCTTGTTCCTGCCAAAAGTTCGTAACAAGGGTATAAAAATGACTTGTGATTTGCCAGGGGACTATCCTGATTCGGTACTATTGGATGAGACCCGGCTGAGACAGGTTCTGGTTAATCTTGTATCCAATTCCGTCAAGTTTACGGAAAAAGGTGAAATTAAAGTATCATCATCCTGGTCTGCGCCGCCGGAAAATAAAAAACAACAAGTGGCCCTCATGTTTTCGGTGTCTGATACGGGTATGGGAATGTCCCAGGTTGATACAGAACATATTTTTGACCCCTTTGAACAACTTGAAAGTGCCCGGTCTGCAGTATTTGGGGGCAGCGGATTAGGGTTGGCCATAAGCCGTCGTCTGACTAAAATGATGAATGGCCGAATTACAGTAGATTCCTCATTGGGAAAAGGAACAGTTTTTAAGATATTTTTTCCAAGTGTGGAAATAGGTCATTATGATTTTGAAGATGATGGAGACAAAGAAATGATAGATCCGTCTGCCATTATTTTTGATCCTGCTAAGGTTTTGGTGGTGGATGACCTTGAAGGCAACAGGGACTTGATCAAACATTTTTTGGTTGACCAGAAATTTAGCGTTCTTGAGGCTGAAGACGGTTCTCAGGCTTTGGATGTCGCCCAAAAAGAGCTCCCGGATATCATCCTTTTGGATATGAGAATGCCAGTGATGGATGGATATGATGCTTCAGAACGGCTACGCCAAGAGGTAAAAACGCAGGACATTCCCATCATTGCTATTACTGCATCGGCCATGAAGACTGATGAAACAAAGATAAGAGAGACCTGTGACGGATATCTCCGAAAGCCTGTATCCAGAAGGGATTTATTCAGGGAACTGATGCTGCATCTTTCCTATAGAACCCATGAAAAAGAGGAAGACGAAAAAGATGCTGCCTCTGATAAAGCTTCATCAAGGGTTCTTTTAATCAATGCGATGGATGCTTGTGTCGATGTTCAGGAGGTGCTCATCGAGAACTGTGGCAAAGGCCGCGAACTGGCATCTGTTATGGCGGTTGATAAAATTGAGGCGTTTTCAGCACAAATTAAGTCTCTTGGTGTTGAGACCAATTGCTCGGCTTTAGTAATGTGGGCTGAAGAACTGCAGACCTTGTCAGATAGGTTTGAAATGGATGGGATTGATTTCCTTTTATCAGAGTTTGATGAGGCAATAAATGAATACCTGAATGCAAACAAAGAGGTGTAAGCTATATGAAGGCTTATAATAATAGCGATATTCGGATTCTTGTAGTCGATGATGCTTTGAAAAACATCCAGTTTATAGGCAAGCTGCTGAGAGGAAAAGGTTTTTTGGTCAGCGTCGCACAAAGTGGGGCACAGGCTCTGGATATTTTAGAAAAAAGCCACACAGACTTAATTCTATTGGATATCATCATGCCTGGGATGGATGGTATGGAAACGTGTCGCAGGATAAAAAATAATCCTGATACAACTGATATCCCTGTTGTATTTTTAAGTGCTCTTTCAGAGTCGTCAGATAAGGTCAGGGGATTAAAAGCCGGTGCTGTGGATTATGTCACAAAACCAATAGACTCTGAAGAACTGCTTGCAAGAATCAAGCTGCATCTGACCATGAAAGCCCTGCAGGATGATCTGGAGTCCCAGGTTGAGATCCGCACCCGCGAACTGTCCAAGGTCAATGAAGCCTTAAAAAAGCGTGAGGAAGATTATCGGTCTGTAATGAAGGCTGTAGCAGATCCCATTATTGTCTATGACCTGGACATGAATCCATTATACATTAATCCGGCCTTTACCCGGGTCTTTGGATGGAGGTGGTCTGATTTGGGCGGCCGTCGGCCTGATTATTTGGTGGAAGGGGAGGAAAAGCGCTCAAAGGATGCTTTTGACCGGGCAATTAAATACGGACATTTAGCAGATTTTCATTCCCGCAGATATACCAAGGATGGGCAAATCCTGGATGTCAATATCAGTGCCGCCTCATATCGGAATAACCAGGGCAAAGTAGCAGGAGTAGTATTTAACCTCAGGGATATCACAGAGTGGAATAGGACTCAGGAGGTAATGGTCCAGAATGAAAAAATGATGTCCTTGGGCGGGCTTGCCGCAGGTATGGCGCACGAGATTAAGAATCCATTGAGTGTAATTATACAAGACGCCCAGATAATACGTAACCGCCTTTTCAAGGAACTGCCCGCCAATATCGCTGCCGCCCAGGAAGCCCAAATCAGTTTTGATTCACTCAAGGTGTATTTGAAAAACAGAAAGATTGACAATTTTTTGGATCGGTTCCAGGAAGCCGGCGTCAGACTGAATACCATTATAGATAACATGCTGTCCTTTAGTAAAAATAGTGAGTCCAGGCAGCTTTCATGTGATTTGAAGGAGCTGATGGATAAGGCTGTGGACCTGGCATCCCAGGATTATGACCTAAAAAAGAGTTATGATTTCCGCAATATCAATATCCAACGAAGCTACGACGATACACTTCCCATGATTCCTTGTGAAGCATCAAAGATTGAACAGGTCTTTTTTAATATCCTGAGAAACGGCGGGGAAGCCATGCATCAGGCTGGCACCCAAAATCCTGAATTTATACTGACCATATGCAAGGAGAATGAAAATGTATGCATCCAAATTCAGGACAACGGTCCAGGCATGACCAAAGAAGTCCGAAAGCGAATTTTCGAACCATTTTTCACTACTAAAGAAGCTGATGCTGGGACGGGATTGGGTCTGTCCGTATCCTACTTTATCATTTGCCAGGGGCATGGCGGTGATTTGCAGGTCTCCTCTCATCCGGGCAAAGGTACCAGGTTTTCTATCAGCCTTCCAATCGATCCAAAAACTCCAGGATCAAATTAACACTTGCATTGTGTCGCCCCTGGAATCAATAGATAGTCTTTATAATCGATTACATGTGAATAAATTCCATCGGCTTTTGGTCAAAGGCCAAGCCTAAATCGATCCGATCCAGAACTTTTTGTTTTTCATCCGGGAACTGATATCCTTCATAATCATGGGTAAAGACCAAGTCTCCGTTGGCTGTTCGCCAGTGATTTCCCATATGGTCAAAGCAAACTTTTGAGGTAACAGCCAAAGCCAGAATCATCTTTCGAAGCTCCAGAAGCTGTTCCTTGGGAGAGAGCAGGGTCAACTGCCCCTGGTTGACCTGGTCATGAACCGGGGTTCCCGGAATCGGCCTGAAAGGCCTTGAGCGGATATAGTGGGGATTGACTGCATTGAGCACCCTGGCAGTATTGTCAGCATGGGCCTCCCACCTCTCTTTACCCCCAAGGCCCGGCATCCAGTATTCTGATACCTGGAACCCTGCTTCCATGGCTTTTTGGCCTCCCTTGATATGCCCGTCTCCATCAACCCCTTTTTTGATCTGTTTTAGAAGGGTGTCATCACCGGTCTCAAGGCCCAGGTGAACCCTGTCCAGGCCGGCTGCCCTGATAGATTTTAGGTCGGTTATGGACCTTTGGGCAATGGTTCGTGCCCTGGCGTATGTGGTGATCCTTTCAATGGAAGGAAATGTGGTCTTTAAATGAATTAAGGCTTCTGTCAAGTCCGCAGGTTTCATGATCAGGGAGTTGCCGTCCTGGATAAAGGCTGTTTTTCCGCCTGCAGCCAGCCACTGTATGAACATGTCAGCACCCTGGTGGTAGTTTAACCCCGGTTTTTTTTCAAGCAGAGCAATAACTGCCTCCCGGGTTATTTGCCCGCCATGCCCCAACCGTTCTGATTCGGCTTTCAGATCGCGGGCCAGGCCTGCCATGGCATTGATATCTGATTTGATTTCATCCAAAGGACGAAGTTCAAATTTTTCGGTTTTGTACATGGCGCAGAAGGTGCAGTGATTCCAGGGACAGTTCCGGGTGAACCGGACAAGGAGAGATGCGCTTCCCCCCTCACTTGGCGGGCGGTAAACTCCAGTCTCAAAAGGGTAATCCGCAGTCGTCATGGTGACCTCTTTTTGTTTGAGTTCATGGTCAAGTATCCTACAACGTCCCTAAGGTAAAGCACCAGCAATTGGAATTCAAGGGCGGGACAACCAAGTCCAAGTACCAAAAATTAAGGTCTTGGCTGTGAATCAAAGGGACTCTTGTGACTATAAGCAAAACTTTAACATATATAAGATTTCATAAAAAAGTCCAATACTCCTGGTATGATGAACTAATCTGACTCTAATACCTCACCGGTAATCTAAAAAGGTAACCTGCACAGAAAAGGAAACTATCATGGATACAGTCAATACGGCGAGCCGGTTTGATCGGGAACAAGGAGATGTGAACACAACTGAAAACCGGGATCGGTTTTGGGAACGGAATTTGTCTGAAGCCGCGAAAAGGGTTTTTGAAGACGATAAAACCTATTTTCTTCATCAAAACTTATCCACACCTGTCATGACTGTCTTGAGAAAGACCCAAGGTATCTATATAGAAGACATGGATGGAAAAACCTATATAGACATGCATGGTAACGGTGTCCACAATGCAGGATTCAACAATCATGAGGTTGTTGATGCGGTAAAGACCCAACTGGATTCAGGCATGACCTTCTGCCCAAGGCGCTATACCAATGTACCAGCCGTGGAGTTGGCCAAAACCCTTTCCCGGATTACTCCGGACGGATTATGCAAGTCCTTGTTTTGTCCCGGAGGGTCTGAAGCCATTGAAATGGCCATTACCCTTGCAAAACAGGTAACAGGGAATTTTAAAACCATATCGTATTGGGACTCATTTCACGGTGCTGGAATGGCGGCATCAAGTGTTGGTGGAGAGGCCCTGTTTAAAAAAGGAATGGGTCCAATGATGCCCGGTGCCATGCATGTGGAATTCCCTAATTATTTTCGAAACCCCTGGGGGTTTGACAGCCAGGAGCAGACTGATAAAGCCTGCATCCATCAGATTCAAACCATCCTGGAACGGGAGCCCGGGGTCGCAGCCATCATTGGCGAACCTATCTCAGCCACACCTGTGGTGCCAAGCAAAGCCTATTGGGAAGGGGTAAAAGATCTTTGCCGCCAATACGGTGCTCTTCTCATTTTTGACGAAATCATTGAAGGGTTCGGCAGAACCGGGAAGATGTTTGCCTCTGAGCATTTTACCACCCCGGATGTCCTCGTCTTAGGAAAATCAATGGGTGGCGGTCTTTTACCTTTTGCGGGCATTGTAACCCGCGCTGAATTTGACAGATTGGCACATTGTTCCATCGGGCATTATACCCATGAGAAAAATGCCCTTTGTTCAGCTGCAGCACTTGCTGAAATCAACTATATTGAATCCCATGCATTATCTGAAAATGCCAGAAAGGTCGGTGCCCATGCCATGGCCCGGCTTGAAAATTTAAAACAAGGTCATCCTTTAATCGGCAATGTGGCCGGAGTTGGCCTTCACATGGGGATTGATTTGGTTAAAGACAGGACAACAAAAGAACGGGCAGTGGAAGAAGCAGACAGTATTATGTATCGGGCCATGGAAAAGGGGCTGGCTTTTAAAACTATAGAAGGTAATATCATCACCCTTCGTCCTGCACTCACCATTACAACTGGCGAGATGGATCATGCAATTGACATTCTGGGCGAAACCATTGGTGAAGTGGAAAGGGGCTATAATTATCCATAGTAAATAATTTTGTTAGAATCTTGACAACTAAACTCAAAAAAAATAGTGTTCGGACTTAAATACTGGGCCTGTCCAAAGGGAGGCGCAGGAAAGTGATGGAGATACTATTTCTGTAAATCAGCTGGGTTTGATTTTAAAGAAAACCCGGCTTTTTTGTTTTATAAGGATGTAATTTGAAGTTCCGTAGAGAGTTCTTTTTCATTATTTTCGTTTCATTTATTCTTTTCCTGGTTTTATCCTCTATAGATGCATTTGAGCTTTTTTTTGAGTTGTCTCGAGAATATGAACAATATGAATTGGACGAAGTCTTTATTTTTCTGCCTGTACTGGTTTTTACACTCAGTGCTTTTCTTCTTATGGAATCACGAAAAAATTTTCGATTGAACCGGACTTTAAAAGCGCAGATAGGTGAGAAAAAGGCTACGGAAAAAAATCTTTACAGCAGTAAACAATTCATCGAAGGACTTTTAGAAAGCATTCCTGGTGGTATAAGTGTTTTGAATTCGGATCTAACCATTCGACGTACAAATTTCACACTAGACAAGTGGTATACTAAACATGCACCCTTGGAAGGCAAAAAATGCTATGCCTGTTTTCAAGATGAAGTTCAGCCTTGTGAAGATTGTCCTGCGATTAGATGTATCGAGAGTGGGAAATTCGAACACAGTGTTATTCAAGGGCCTGAAGACGGACCGGTCTATTGGCGTGAAGTGTTTTGCACACCTATCCGGGATGTAGAAGATGGTCCTGTGACCGGTGTGGTTGAATTCATCCAGGACATTTCAGATCGCAAAAAAAATGAACAAAGACAGCAGGCATTGGAAAAACGGCTAATACATGATCGCAAGATGGAAGATATCGGGAACCTCGCAGCCGGTATTGCTCATGATTTCAACAATATCCTGTCTTGTTTTTTTGGTTCAATCCAAATGGCTGAAAAACATGCTGAGAATCCTATAAAAATAAAAAAATATCATGAGAATATGAGGTATGCAGCACTACGGGGTTCTGAACTGGTCGATCAAATACTAACCTTCAGCCGAAGGAGTAACCAAGAAAAATCACCTATTAGTATAAAGTCTGCGATTCATGAAGCAGTGACTCTATTGACGCCATCAATATCTAAATCCATTGAGATTGAACTAAATCTTGATTCCAAATCATTTGTCATGGCCAATCCCACTCAGGTTCATCAGGTAATAATGAATTTATGTATTAATGCCTCTCAGGCAATGGGAAAAGCCAAAGGAAAAATCACCATTGAATTATGTGATATCGATCACCAGCAAGTTCCGCCAGGTTTGAATGTTGGTGATGGTGAATATATTCTTATCACTGTCAAAGATACAGGCCGGGGCATAGCCGAGAAAATATTGGATAAAATATTTGATCCCTATTTTACAACTAAAGGAGAAGAAGGGACCGGACTTGGGTTGGCTACAGTATATGGTATTGTAAAAGAGCATGGCGGCGATATAAAGGTGACCAGTAAAGAAGGCAGAGGGACATGCTTCCAGGTGTACCTGCCTGTTGCTAAATAATAAAACGGCTTTTTGGAAAATGCCTGGTTTGTAACGGACAATATGCAAGGACAGCGAACTGATTCTGACAAGCACTTAAAAAAGCGTAAAATTCACATCCTCGATAATCATTAAAATCAAGCTGAAAAATATTGACCGGGCGTTTTACCAAGCGCTTTTTTAAACATAGAGATAAATGCACTCGGGCTGTCATAGCCCAGATCTATTGCGATTGTTGTTACAGGGTCGTTCATAGCCAATCGTCTGAGCGATTCAAGAATTCTTATTTGCTGCCGCCATTTTCCAAAACTCATTCCAAGTTCAGAATTAAAAAGTCGAGTAAGTGTCCGTCTTGTTGCCCCTACTTTTTTACCCCATTCTTCAAGCGTCCTTTGGTCTCCTGGATTTTTAGATAGCTGATTGAAAATTTCTTTAAGTCGAATATCTTTTGGAATCGGCAGGTTTAATGGCTTGACATCTAAATTTTGGATTTGATCTAAAATCACTATCATGATTCGCTCTTCAGGGCTATTCAAAGGATAAAGTGCGGGCATTTTAACAGCATGTAAAATGAGCTCTTTTAATAGAGGAGAAACCGAGACTACACAACATTGCTTTGAGGTTCCAATACAATGAGATGGCTCAATATAAAGGGTCCTCATTGACAACTTTCCTGATGCTTTTATTTGGTGCTCGGTTTTTGCTGGTACCCACACTGCACGAGAAGGGGGGACAACCCATACGCCATCATACGTTGTTACTGTCATTACTCCGGTAGAGGCATATAGAAGTTGAGATCGAACGTGGTGATGGGGCTCGATGAGATCGCCGGAAAGATATTCTTTTGCCATGCCCACAATAGGCCGAGGTATGTTCATTATATTTTCAGCGTCAGATACGGTAATGTTTGTCTCATTTTCGATATTATTTGTCTCCATAGCGCAAGATGTACATCAAACTTAATGCTACAGTCAATAAAACATTGAGGGCGCACAATCTGGAGACTGACATGAAAAACAATTCAATCTGGATTTTATCGATAGGGCATTTGATCACTGATATTAATCAGGGCGCGTTACCAGCCATGCTGCCTTTTTTTATATCTGCGTATGATCTTTCTTATACTGCGGCCGCCAGCATTGTATTTGCTGCAAATTTAGCTTCGAGTATTATTCAGCCATTATTTGGGTATTTAGCGGACAAGTTTTCAAAACCATGGCTTTTGTCCATTGGGCTGATTTTAGCAGGGTCTGGTCTTGGTTTGACAGGGCTGTGTAATAACTATCAGCTTATAATGGTGCTCGCAGTTATAAGCGGTATTGGAATTGCAGCATATCATCCCGAAGGAGCCAGGCTGGTGCACTTTGAAGCCGGGGACAAAAAAAATACTGCGATGAGCATTTTTGGGGTTGGCGGAACAATTGGGTTTGCCCTCGGCCCGTTTCTGATAACAACCTCACTAATTCAATGGGGCTTGAAAGGTACTATTATCCTAATATTCCCAGTTTCTGTTATGGCAATACTCATGGCAACACAATATCCGAGATTCAAATCAATTGTTAGAAAAAACAGTATGAATAGTAACAGCTCTCAGGAACAGGAATTAAAAGAGGATTGGTATTCATTTATCATGTTGACAGTTGTGATTATCGGCAGGTCTGTAATTTTTTTTAGTCTAAACACCTTTATACCTATTTATTGGATTACCTATTTGAATCAATCGAAAATGACGGGATCGCTTGCTTTAACTTTGTTTGCAGCATCGGGGATACTTGGCAACCTTATGGGAGGCAGTTTAGCGGATAAATACGGCCCCAAAAAAATTCTTTTAATTGGTTTTTGGGGACTAACCATACTCTTGCCCGTCTTTTGCTTCGTTGATAGTCCCTATATATCTCTGCTTTTAATGTTTCCTATCGGATTGATCCTGTACGCATCATATAGTCCATCTATTGTCTTGGGACAAAGTTATCTGCCAAACCGTGTAGGGCTATCTTCCGGCATTACCCTGGGAGTCGCCATTTCCATAGGAGGAGCTATTACACCGTTAATTGGGAAAATAGCTGATGTTTATGGCGTGTGGTCCGGAATCCTCACTATTGCTTGTTTACCAATATTTATATTTTTAATGGCTCTTAGTTTACCTGACCCACAATCGAATAATAGAGAACAAAAAACAGCTCAATCTAAAGACAAAAATTACTCAAACTGTGATTTCCAAAAAAGAAGCACCAGACGCTTGGGATACTCATCTCGTGATCGGGAGAATTTAATTCTTAAGCTAATGTCGAAAAGATAGGAATGGTTCCGCAACTAACATACCGTTTCTTAAAAATATGTTCCTTTATCATGCGGGTAGATTAATTATCGGGTGGACCCTCAATGACGGAATTACCGTTTGAGCAATTAGGCCTGTTTGTTCTAAGAAGACGGCATCAGGCGGATTTTTTACGCTTCCACAACCATCCTGCAAGCGGGACAAATATGGCCGCCCATAGCCATTGCCAATTGCTTTTAAGAAAACCGATGATCTTTTGTTCTGCGGTAATGGTAACTTCAATCGTTTTGTTAAACGTTTTGATTGACCGAGGAGTGCTGCGTCCATCAACATGTAAAATCGCGTAAATGGTTAAGTGTAATTCATGCGTTCCTTCCTTTTTAGGACGTATCTCCCATCGCCACTCTGTCGTATGGTTCCTGGACACGGCTTGGATTTCAGGCGTTATTGCTATCACTTGAAACATTGATCCGGAAAGCCTTGCCGCCATGGTGTCTGAAACTTTAATTTGTGCTCCGGTTTTTTCACCTTTTACTGTGATTTGTTGTTGTAGACTTTTTAAAGATTCCGAAAGACTCAGTATTAGTTGGATCTGTGAAGATTCGTTTATATCTAAATTATTGGGAATGTTAAAGGCAATGGTGCCGAATTCTAATTTGTCCAATAAGGTGTCGATATCACGCCATTTTTGAACTTGCGTATTTATTGTTATATGTATGGGTTTTATTTCAACAGGCTTTACAGAAACAGGGTCTTTTTGTCTCTGCAAAAGAACAAAACAAGCAATTAGAACAATCACGCATGAAGCGATACCAACAGCGATTTTCCAGTTTGCCTTCATGACGCCTCCGAATGTTTGAATATCAAGAAATGTGTATGATAATAACCCCTATCAAAAAAGGATTGAAATGACAATGTGGGGTTATATTAACCACGGAATTATGTGATACCTCCGGATCAGTCATGATAAAATGGCAACCGCTTTTTCTTCAGTGGTTTTTTCAGATTATGAATCAGATAGATGTATAATGTTGCGCAAGAGAGTGTGCTTTAAAAAAGATGCCTGATGTTCTTTTCGTAAAGGCAGATCCTCAATACGGATTTACGCGTGTTTGTCCTGGTATTAAGGCCTTAATTGAACCAGATGTCATTTTCAAGATATGCCTGCTCTAAGCGCTCCTGGTGCGGCTTAATGGCCTCTCCCAGTTCCCCTGCCAAAGTATGAAGCAGATAGTGGATCAAGCTGATCAAGGAGACAGGAGATCCAAGGTACGGGATACTTCTCTGCGGCGCTACCAAAACATGGTCGCTGAATTGGATCAGGGGACAGGACGGGCTGTCTGTGATCAACACTTGGTTCATGCCCTGTCTGTGGGCTATTTTCCCCAGGCGGATCAGTTCATTGGGATAACGTGAGGTCGCAATTACAATCACAAGTGAGTCAGCCGGAGCAAACACCATACGATCCATGGTTGTACTGTCGCTGCCGTTTAAAATTGTGACCCCATCTTTAATTTTACTCAATGTCCAGCCCATGTAGTGGGCACTGGAATAGGACAGCCTGGAACCCATTACATAGATTCGCGAGGCGGCTTTCATGGCAGTCCTTATTTTTTTGACGACTTCAACATCCACACTTTTGTGCATGGCGTTTATATTCTGGATGTCCTGCTCCACCAACCGGTCAAGCTCCCGGTCATCTCCTCCGTGAACAGGCAGTTTAAGCTCTCCGCGTTCGATCAGCGTCAATTCTCTGTCAATGAGGTCTCTTAACGTGGCGATAAACAAGGCATAGGTGTCAAATCCAAGCTGGCGGACAAACCGTACAACAGTGGCCTCGCTGGCACCAACGGCAGCAGCCAGCTGACGGGTAGTCATGAAGACCGCTTTGTCCGGATGGGAAAGAACGTACTCAGCCAATAATTTGCCCTTGGCAGCCAGGGTCTCGAATTTTTCATCAATGATTTTTTGGAGTGTGCTTGCTTTTTTCACCACCATTCTCCCTTGTTACAAAAGTTGGAAGGAGTTGTTACATTTCTCCGGAATGGTGTCAAGCATTGACCTGACGTAACTTACACTAGTTGAACCAGATGTCATTCTCTAAATACGCTTGTTCCAGGCGTTCCTGGTGGGCTTTTAGCTCGTCTTTCATATCGGCAGCCAGGCAGTTGAGCAGGTAGTGGATAAGACTGATGATGCAGGCAGGATTTCCCAGGAATGGGACAGTGGTCAGTGGTGCTGCAAGGACATGGTCGCTGAATGGTGCCAGAGGACAGGACATGCTGTCGGTAATCAGGATTTGATTGAAATTGTTACGCCGGGCAATTTTCCCCACACGTATCAGTTCATTTGGATATCGGGTGGTGGCTATGATGACTACGGTTGTCCCATCTGGTGCAAACACCATCTGATCCATGCATGTCCGGTCACTACCGTTTAAAATGGAAACATTGCTTCTGATTTTTCCTAATGTCCACCCCATGTAATGTGCACAGCAGTATGAGAGACGGGCACCTACAACAAACACCCGGGGAGATTCTTTCAGCAGATGCCTGACGTCCTTTACAACCTCAAGATCGACCCGCTTGTGCATGGCTTTTATGTTAGTGATATCCTGGCTGATCAGCCAGTCCAGTTCCTTGTCTTCGCTGATCATAACCGGCCGGGTCATACGTCCGCGTTCCATTAAAGTGAAACGTTGATCAATTAAATCTCGCAGAGCCGTGATGAACTGTGCGTATGTGTCAAAGCCGAGCTGCCGGACGAAACGAATCACGGTGGCTTCGCTCACTCCAGCTTCTGCACCCAGCTGGCGGGTGGTCATGAAAACCGCCTTATCCGGTTTAGACAATACGCATTTGGCAAGCAGTTTGCCCTTGCTTGAAAGGGCGTCGAATTTTTTATCCAGTAATGACTGGAGGGATTTGGAATCTGAAATCATTATTAGTCTTTTTGTACAGCAATAGTAATGTTGATTGTGTTTGTTACATTTATGTGTAGAAATGTCAAGATACAGATACTAAAATGCGGCTTTAGCACTCAAAACACTATCATTTGATAGGATGGCTGAATGCTGTTTTTTATGTTTGATTGTCGATAACATGCTTGATTTTATACATTTTTGAGAGTTTCCGGTCTGGTTTTATGATTGGTTGTATTTCAAATATTTATTTTTCTTGACAAGTTTTGCTTCATATGACAAGTAGTGTTGAGCCGACTTAAGGAGGAAAGGCATGACGCTGTTTTCCCCGAACTGTCCTCCACGGCACCCCTTGTTTTAAAATTCAGTTGTACTGATGACAATAACCTTAAACCAGGGAGGTAGACACGCGTGGAAACTTTTACCTTTATCCATTCCCAATGGCCCACCCTGTGGACCTTGATCCAGCAGCACGTGGTCTTTGTAGGGATTGCCGTTCTCATCGCAATCGCCACAGGCGTTCCCATTGGAATCTGGATCTCTTTTAATGATGAAGCTGCCAAAGTGGTTCTCTACATTGCAGGCGTGATTATGACGATTCCGTCCATTGCCCTGTTTGGCATAATGATACCGATCCTGTCAGTTTTCGGTCATGGTATCGGTACTGTACCGGCGGTGATCGCCCTGGTCCTTTATTCCCAGCTGCCTATTATTCGAAATACACACGCCGCCATTGTCAGTGTGGACGCAAGCATCATTGATGCCGGAACAGGCATGGGGATGAACAACCGGCAGTTGCTTTGGAAAGTCAGGCTGCCCATGGCCATGTCCGTGATTTTCGCCGGTGTCAGAGTGGCGGTTGCCATGTCAATCGGAATTGGTGCCATTGCTGCAATCATCGGAGCGGGCGGTCTTGGCCAGTTCATATACCAGGGAATCGACAGAAGCTATGACGCCATGGTCAATTCCGGTGCAATTACCCTGGCTGTAATGGCCATTACCGTGGACTATTTATTTGAACGTCTAGAAATGAAACTGGTCAGTCCAGGCCTGAGGGAGGAATCATAAATGATTGAATTTGAACGGGTAACAAAGATATATCCCGGGAGCAATACTCCTGCTGTGGATGCGGTCACTTTTACCATTCCTGACGGAGAAATCTGCACGGTAATAGGGCCTTCAGGCTGTGGCAAAACCACTATCATGAGAATGATCAACCGTCTTCACCCTATAACCTCGGGCAGTATCCGCATCAGTGGACAGGATGTCAACGAGATGGACGAAATCGAACTGCGGCGGGGCATTGGCTATGCGATTCAGCAGGTTGGGCTTTTTCCCCACATGACAGTGCGGGACAACATTGCCACCGTACCTAAACTGCTGGGATGGGAAAAGTCCAGAATCGATTCACGGGTGGATGAGCTTTTAGACCTGGTTAACCTGGAGCCGGAAACATACCGGCACCGCTATCCCAAAGAGCTATCAGGCGGCCAGGCCCAGCGGATCGGTGTGGCCCGTGCAATGGCCACAGATCCCCCTGTTATGCTTATGGATGAACCTTTTGGCGCCATTGACCCCATCAACCGTGAGGTGCTCCAGGATGAATTCTTAAAAATTCAGGCGGAATTGAAAAAAACCATTGTTTTCGTCACCCATGACATTGATGAGGCCGTAAAGATGGGGGATAAGATTTGTCTTTTGGAAGCGGGACGTCTCGTACAGTTCGCCTCTCCCGAGGAAATGCTGACCCGGCCTAAAAACCGGTTTGTCAAGGACTTCGTTGGTGCGGACCGGACCTTAAAACGCCTGAATCTTTTGAAGGTGGACGAAGTTATGGTGCGCGATCCCCTGCACTGCCAGACCCACCAAAAGTGCGAAGAAGTATTGGAGTTCATGCAGGATGAGAATATCCGCTACCTTCTGGCAACAGACCGGGATGGCTTGTTTAAAGGGTTTGTATATCATGAGTTTTTAGTCAGCCACGAAGGTCTGATCGAAGATGTGGTTCAGGACACGATTGTTACTGTGAATCGATCCTGTAATCTTAAAGATGCCTTAAGCAAAATGCTCTCCTGGGAAATCGGTGTGCTGGTGGTCAAGGACGATGACGGAAAGCTGCTCGGTGTTCTCAACTCTGCCACCCTGCATTCGGTGGTTGGCGAAACCTATGATGAATTCGGCGGCCATTGGAAAAAAATTCGTGTCGGAGGTCGAATCCTATGACGCAAAAAAAGAAAACATCCACAGCGGGGAAGAAGATCTGGACGGGGATTGCATATCTGGCTGCTTTTGGTTCAGGCGTGTTGTGTGAGCGCCTTGGCTTTTTCGCCTTTATGGCCGAAAGTTGGGAAGATGTCCTTTTTTTTCTCTGGCAGCACATCCAACTGGTTTTTGTCGGTTCCATGTTTGCCGTCTTCATTGGCGTGCCCATTGGTATCATTTTGACCCGGCAGTTTATGAGGCCGTTTAGAAAACTGCTTCTGGCACTTCTGGGAATACTGCAGACCATACCGTCCCTGGCAGTGCTTGCCATGGTAATGACCTGGGTGGGTATCGGTGCTAAAACCGCGATTATTGGTCTGGTGGTTTACAGCCTTTTGCCCATTATCAGAAATACGGTGGCTGGGATCGATAACATCAACCCCACTTTAATTGACGCGGCACGGGGGATGGGTATGACCCCTGTTCAAACCCTTTTCAAGGTTGAGCTGCCCAATGCCCTTTACATTATTCTTACGGGAATTCGCACATCCACAGTTATTCTGGTGGGTACCGCAGCACTGTCTTTTCTTGTGGGCGGCGGAGGGCTTGGGGATTTGATCTTTACGGGAATTGCCATGGTGGACCCGGGTATCATGCTCGGCGGCGCCATACCTACAGCGATACTGGCTATTGCCATGAACTGGTTTTTGGGCCGGGTTGAGTTCTATTTGTTAAGCCCCGGTCTTCGCCAATAGTAAAGGCCGCGTTTTAAAAAAAAAGGATTATATCTGATTTTTAAACGTAGCCTTTTGGAAAACATTTTTTAACAATGGAGGAGAAATGATGAAACGAATTACAGCAATTCTGATAGCCGTTTTACTGTCTGTTTGCCTTGGGCTAAGCATTGCCTCGGCGTCTAAAGGGAAAATTGTGGTTGGATCCAAGGAGTTCACCGAACAGCGGATACTTGGCAACCTGCTGATTGCAGTGCTTGAAGATGCCGGGTATGAAGCAGATGATAAAACCGGTCTGGGGGGGACTCTGGTGGTAAGAGAAGCACTGAAAAATGAGCAGATCGATATTTACATGGCATACAACGGAACCATTCTCATGACAGCTCTTAAGCATAAAACCCCGATTACTGATCCGGTAGAATGCTATAATGTGGTTAAAAAAGAGGATCTTGAGAAAAACGGTATTGTCTGGCTTTCTCCCTCCACGGTAAATAATACGTACTGCCTGGTTATGAGGAACGCCCATGCAAAAGAACTGGGTATTTCCTCCTTAAGCGACCTGGCGGCCTTTATTAACAAAGACAAGAAAGCCTTGAAGGTTGGTCTGAACGCAGAATTTTATGCCCGTCCTGATGGATACCCTAAGCTGAAAAAAGCCTATGGGTTCAAGGTGCCCATGTCACAGATCGTAAAAATGAGATCCGGCCTGCTTTATAATGCCATCCGTGATAAGCAAGCTGATGTTACCGTTGCTTTTGCTACAGATGGTAGAATCAAAGGGTTTGACCTGGTGGTTCTGGAAGACGATAAAAAGTTCTTCCCAGCCTATACTGTGGCGCCCATTATAAAGAAAAGCACGATAGATAAATATCCGGACCTGCCCGAAGTTCTCAAGCCCCTGACCGACGCCTTGACAGATGAGGAAATGACTAAACTTAACTACCAGGTGGATATCGAGAAAAAACAGGTAAAAGACGCAGCCAGGGAATGGCTTAAGGCAAAAGAAATAATTAAATAGCGCTATTTTTCTTGAAATAACATTAATAAATCTATCTTTCGCAAATATATGGGCAATCTTTGAAATTGAGTTTTGCCGGTATAATGTGTGAAACGGATTAGTGCAAAAGGGGCTGGGGTAATCCAGGCCCTTTTGTCATTTTAACACTTTTTCTATGTTTTCTTTTTTCCAAACTATGCATTGAAATCCCCAGCTATTCCGGATACAGGTATGGTTATGAGTTTTCTTCTTTCTGTAGATGCAGGGCTTAAAACCGGGCTGGCATTATTCGGCAGGGACGGCCGGTTGATTTGGTACAGATCGCAACATTATGCGTCATTGAATCGGCTGAAACCCGCGGTGTATAAAATATTTAATAATACTCCCCAAATTTCAATACTCGTTATAGAGGGTGGCGGCTCTGTGGCTGATATATGGGTTAAGGAGGCAGACCGAAGAAACATTGCTCTATACCAGATCAGTGCGGAGACCTGGCGAAAAAAACTGCTTTTGCAACGGGAGCAGCGGACAGGAAGCCAGGCTAAAAAACATGCTGGTGTTTTGGCCAAAAAAGTGATTGAATGGTCCGGCGCAAAACGCCCCACATCTCTTCGGCATGACGCGGCTGAAGCTATTTTGTCAGGTTTGTGGGGAGTGCTTAAAGCAGGATGGATAAAAGAACTGCCCAGAGATGTTACAACGCACTGAAAATAAAGCGAGTTGGCCCAAGAATTGAATGTTAAATATCTTTGCAATTCATAAAAATTGGTGGGTATTGCGGAATAAAGAACTTCAACAGGCTATTATTTTAGCCTGTTTTGGGTAGAACAATTTTGAAAAAGACTATGCATATGGGTAAAGTTGCATTAGAATCTCTGAGAAAATAGGCTGTATTCAAGAAAGGGGATACCTTAAAATATGCTTTCCAAAAAAGCAAAATATGCTGTTCAAGTTACATTGATGATATTTGTATTTGGCGTCGTTTTAGGCGCATTAATATACAATTATATCGGTGACAGAAAGGTTGAAGTTCGAAAGGAACAAGCTGAACAGGTTGAAAAGGAAAAGAAACGGGTAGAGTTTGTTGTTAAAATTGAAGATCATTATATACAGCTAAAAGAATACTATAAGGCCAAGGATTACGATAAGGCTGTTGAAGTCATCATGCTGTTTGTTGAATATGGAGAAGCGGATTACAAAGACTTAACCGAGATGAAGGAAGAAATTCGCAAATACTATTTAAAAAAGAAATTTGACTTCATTCCAAAGATTGATTTGAATGCTTATCTGCCTCAGCAAAAGGAAAAAGAAGAAAAAATAGAGCAAGATGATTCGCTTGAGGTGTTTATCCAATCTCCCCGCTATGACCAATACTTTTATCCTTTTGATTTTCCCTTGCGTTTTGAAGCTATCGCCCTGTCATCTGAGGGGGATTATTCAGATGATATCGTATGGACAAGCAGTATTGACGGGGTTATCGGAAAAGGAAAACTGTTGTTTGTCCGTCTCTCCATAGGCGATCATACAATCACGGCAACCAGTACAGACGGCGTGAGAACAGGAAAAATGGAAACCCTGATTCATATGCTGGAAGATCCCAGGCCCATTGGCATGAGAAACAAGGCAATAAACTAGAAGCCATCTCAAAAAAGGGTGTACTGGTAAAACACTATAACGCCAGTACATTCATTGTCTGCAATGCCACCCCGTAGACCATGGCTGTTTCATCCACATCAAAAAGATTCGTATGAACCGGATGAGAAGTGGTTTCATCCTCTCCCCGGGTGCCAAGTGAGAAAATGGCTCCAGGGATACTCTCTAAGTAAAAAGCAAAGTCCTCAACTCCCATACTGGGATATTTTTCTCTGACTACATTATCCTTTCCCAGCAGTAATTCCCCGTTTTTTCGAATATGATCGATCATGGCGGTGTCGTTTTGCAGTAAACAGGCACCTGGCCTGACAGCGATGCTTCCTTTGCCACCAAAAGAATCCGGGAGCTGAGCTACCATTTCCTCTATACGTCGCAGTACGTTTTTCCTGATGTCAGGTGACAGGGTTCGCAGGGTCCCCTGAATAAATACCTCGTTGGCAATAATGTTCCGTTTATCACCACCCTGGATTTGTCCAAAGCTGAGTACAGCCCGGTCATGGGCACTGATGTTACGGCTTATAATCGTTTGGGCAGCAGTGATGAAATGGGCAGCAATGACTATGGCATCAATACCCTGATAAGGCCGGGCTCCATGGCTGGAGCGGCCTTTTATCCGAACGTCAATCGCGTCTGAGGCCGCGGCATAGGTTCCTGCCTTGATTCCGATTTGGCCGGACTTGAACCTAGGTGCTGAGTGCAGGGCAAAGATGGCGTCCGGTTTGGGTGAATCAAGGGCCCCTTCTCTGATCAAGGCTTTTGCCCCTTCGCAAGTTTCCTCAGCAGGCTGAAACACCAGGATGATGTTGTGGGGCAGGTTGTGTTTCATCTGCGACAACAACTTTGCCGCACCAAGAAGAATCGTAGTATGGACGTCATGGCCGCAGGCATGCATTTTCCCATCTATGGCAGAACAATAGGATGTGGTCTTTTTGTCATCCATTGGCAATGCATCGATATCCGCCCGCAGGGCAATGGTTTTGCCTGGGTGTTTAGCCCTGATGTGTCCGATGACGCCTGTTTTGGCAACTGCTTTATGTCCTATTCCCATTTCATTTAGCAAAAGGCAGATCCGATCACGGGTTTTGTACTCAGCCATGGCTGTTTCAGGTTGCATGTGAAAACTGCGTCGTGTTTCAATCAGCCAAGGCAGAATGCTCTGTGCCTGTTTCAAAATCTTTGTATGGTCCATAACTTGGTCCTTTAATGTGAGAACTGCAGTGTATAATAGGGTATCTACTAATTTATGTAACAAAAACCAACACATAAAGTGGTGGTCGCAAATAAATTATAAAATTTGATAGCTTTTGTTACATTTTGCTTGACAAGTATTTCAGCCCATGTCATTAGAATTGTCATTACGGTAAATCCGGTACCTCAGTTATACTATAAACAATTACAAGGAGATCGTCATGAATTTAATGGGGTTACAAGGCGGACAATATCAGCCCCTTACCCGTGAACAGGTAGTAACTATTCACGGGGCAGCATTAAAGATTCTTGAGAAAACTGGTATCACCTATGAAGAAGGACTTGAGGCCACAGCCGACATGCTGGAGGCAAATGGCGCAGTTGTAGACAGGGATGAAAAAAGAATCCGCATTCCTGCTGCCCTGATAGAAGCGTCTGTAGCCAAAGCACCGGAGCAGGTTATACTCTGTGGGCAGGACCCGAAGAACGATCTTAATCTTACTGAAAACCGGGTGCATATGGGCACCGGCGGCGGCACTATCAAAATTCTTGATCCGGACACAGGAGAAGTACGGGCAACCACACTACGGGATCTCCACGATGTCAGCCGCCTTGTAGACCAGCTTGATAATATCCATTTTCTTGTTCGGCCTTGTATTCCTACGGATATTGATGAAAAAGATTATGACATCAATATGTTTTATACGTGTCTGCGTGGTTCGGGAAAACATGTGATGTCCGGTGTTAACGATGAAGCCGGCCTGCACCGGGTAATTGAAATGGCTTCCATGATCGCGGGTGGTCGCGAAAAACTGGCTGAGCGGCCATTTATATCAATCATCACATCATTTGCCATCAGCCCCTTAAAACTGTGCACCCAATCCACTCTGATCATGCAGGAAGCCATCCGTAACCGGATACCTGTGGCACTGTCCTCTGCACCCATGGCCGGGTCCACCTCGCCGCTGACCATGGCAGGAACGCTTGCACAACTTCACGCTGAAGAACTTGCCGGTGTAACGATCTGCCAACTCACCAACCCGGGAGCGCCTTTGCTTTACGGCGGTATTCCGGGAATGGCCAATCTGGCAACCATGGGCTATTGCGGTGGTGCTGTGGAGTGCGGGATGATGAATGCAGCCATTCATCAATTGTCCGAATACATAAAGGTTCCCAATTACAACTCATCCTGCCTGTCTGATGCCAAACTTCCCGATGCCCAGGCAGGGTATGAAAAAGCCTTTACGGCAGTACTTAATGCCATGGGAGGCTCCAACTATATTCACCATGCCGCTGGGATGCTTGAATCTATGCTGGCCGTGGCACACGAGCAGTTTGTCATTGATGATGAGAT